>DATLKW010000328.1:0-4990 GCA_035538175.1 Gemmatimonadales bacterium
AGCGACGTCCGCCCTCAGCCGCAGGACGGGCCACAGGACCTGCGGCTCCTTGGCGCCGAAGACATCGGGCGTTCCCTCCAGGCGACTGGACAGCGTCACCGGAGCCCAAAAGTCCGGGGGAATCGGGCCGAGGCCGGTGAAGTGCTTCGCCGCCACGCCGACTATCGATACTGGAACGCCGTGCAGCAGCGCCCGCCTCCCAATGACGCCCGAATCGCCACCGAACTTCGCCTGCCACGCGTTGTAGCTGAGCACCACCACCGGCTCGCCGTTGGGCGGCGCCGCATCCTCGGGAAGGAGCGGGCGACCCAGAGCCGGCGCGCTGCCGAGGACGCCAAACGCCTCGCCCGTGACCGCGTGGCCCAGCAGCGGACGACTCTCGGAGCGTGGGGACACCAGTGTGTACGCGAAACCTTCCGACGAAACGGGCAGGGCGCGCAGCTCCTGGTACTGCCGCCACGAGAGCCGCTGCCCGTGGCCCTGCCGGTCCTCAAAGAACGCCAGGTAGAGCGACTGCGGGTCGCGCACCGCGAGGGGCCGGAGCACGTACGCATTGAAGATCGTGAAGACGCTGGTGTTGAGGCCGAGCCCCAGCGCGATCGTGAGCACCACCGTGAGCACGAAGGCCGGCGAGCGGCGCAGGCCGCGCAGCGCGAAGCGCACGTCGGCGAGCATGCTAGCCCCGGGTCCCCTGCTCTTCCACCACGCGTCCATCGAACAGCTGCACCGTCCGGTCCGCGTGCTGCGCGTAGCGCGGATCGTGCGTGACCATGCACACCGTCGCCCCACCGCGGTGCAGCTCCCGCGGCAGCTCCATCACCGCCTCGCCATTGGTCGAATCGAGATTCCCCGTCGGCTCGTCGGCCAGCAGAATCGCGGGGTCACCCACGACCGCGCGCGCCACTGCGACCCGCTGTTGCTGGCCGCCCGAGAGCTGCGCCGGGTAATGCTTCGCCCGGTGCGACATCCCCACCTTCTGGAGCGCCCCCTGCACGCGCTGCTTGCGCTCGACGCCGGCCATGCCACGATAGGTAAGCGGTAACTCGACGTTCTCATACACCGTCAAGTCGCCGATCAGATTGAACGCCTGGAAGATGAACCCAATCCGCCGGTTCCTGATCCGCGCGCGCTCGGCGGCCGTGAGATTCGCGACGGGCCGGCCTTCGAGCAGGTAGGTTCCTTCGGTCGGCGTGTCGAGCAAGCCGAGCAGCGACAAGAGCGTCGTCTTCCCGCACCCCGACGGCCCGGCGATCGAGACGTAGTCGCCCTGTTTGATCTCGAGATGCACGTCCGCGAGCGCGTGGGTCTCGACTTCGTCGGTGTAGAAGACCTTCTTGATGCCCTGGAGCTGAATCAGCGAGCCGTTGCTGGCCATCGCGTCTCCTATCGCTTGATCCTCACCCGGTCCACGTTGTCCCATTGCGACATGTCCGACAGAATGACCGAGTCGCGCACGTTCAGGCCCCGCACAATCTCGACCGTACTGACCGAGCTGCGTCCTAGCTGCACCTGCACCCGCGTCGCGTAATGCCCGTCAGGCGAGATCCTGAACATCCCGATCAGGCCGTTCGGCTGGCCGTACGCGGGCCGCCCCGCGTAGAGAACTCCCTCGAGCCGCTCGATCTCGATCGTCCCGTCGACGGAGAGATCAGGGCGCATCCCCGCGACGGCGCCCTCGAGCGCCACGTCCACGGCCACCGTCCCGTTGATCGCGTTCGGATCGAACCGGATCACGTGTCCCGGAACGATCCCGTTGCGCGTGTCGATCGCCGCCTTCTGTCCGATGGCCACGTCTTTCGCCTGCGTCTCCGGAATCTGCACCACGGCCTTGAGCTTCCCCGGCTGGACCACCTTGGCGAGCATCGTCCCCGCGAGCACGTACTGGCCGAGCTGCAGAGTCAAGTCGGAAACGACGCCCGAGTCCCCCGCCCGCACCCGCAGCGAGCGCAGCACGTTCTGCTGAAACTCCGCGACGGCCCGCAGGCGATCCACTTGAGACCGCTGGACCGCGAGCTGTGAGTCGATGGTCTCGGTCATCAGCTGGAGCCGCTGCTGCTCGATGCCGTAGCGCGTCTCCAGTTCGGCAGCCTTGTCCTTGGCCAGCGCCACGTCGTTGCGCGACATGCCCCCATGCGACCCTAACGACTCGGCGACCGCCGCTTCGCGCTGCGCCTGAAGGTGTTCGGTACGAGTGGTGGCGACGAGGCCGGCTTGCGTCAGGCGCTGATTGTTGAGATTGGTGTTCAGGCTCACGAGCTCCGCGCGCGCCGCGGTCAGCTGCTGTTCGGCCTGCAGGGCCTGGATCTGGACATCGGGGTTCGAGAGCGCGAGCAGCACGGTCTCGGGGGTTACTCTCTGACCGGGCTGGGCCAGGACCCGATCGACCCGGCCAGCGGCAAGCGCCGTGATGAATCGGATGTGCTCAGGTACCAGCGTGCCCGGGCCACGCACCTCACGCACCATCTCACCCCGACGCACCGAGTCCACCCACAGCGTGCCGCGGTCGACGCTAGGCGCCGCGGGCTTGAGGCTCGTGAGGAAGATCGTGAGCAGCACAACCGCGCCGGCGGCGATGCCGCCTTGCAGATAGCGGCGGTGCCTCGGTGCAGGTGGACGGGGAATGTCCAAGCCCTCTTCCCTCCATCCGGTTCGACGGGGTTTGCAACACACATGAGCACACGGTGTGCCACAATACGAATCAACGCACGTGCTTGTGTTGACCGCGATCGTCCGTTTGGGTGTTCGGTTGTGGGATTCTGAGTCCCGAAACCGAACGGGAGGGAATGGCCCGACTCTGCCCCAATGGCCCCACGAGCCCTGGCCGCACTGTCGCGCCATCGCGAGGTACGAGCGCATCGAGCCCGGTTGCGCCGGCAAGGACTACGCCCCATCCAGATCTGGGTACCCGACGTTCGCTCACCGGCGTTCAGGGCCGAGGCGCATCGGCAGTCGCTGGCCGTCGCTAGGAGTCTGCGTGCGGTGGAGGATCAGGACTTCATTGACGCGGTCTCGGAATGAGACGCGGCGAGATTTGGACTGCTGCCGGCGGGAAGGACTACGCGGGGAAGCCTCGCCCGGTCGTCATCATGCAGGATGACCGGTTCGACGCGACCGCTTCCATTACGGTGGCGTATTCAACGGAGCGTACTTGCTCTCAGGTAAGCCAGCGATCGAGCAGCTGCTTCGAGGTCACGAGCACCGCCGACGTCGCTTGGGTGCGGTGGCGCGCTTTGATCTCGTACAGCACGCGATCCGCCGCGCCCAGCAGCGCTTCCACCGTCTCGCCGTCCTCCGGATAAACGGCCACCCCTAGGCTCGCCGCGACGGGGGGCCGCTCGCTGTCTTGGGCGAGACGCTCCACGATGCGGCGCACCACCCGCGCTGCCGCCGCTGCGTCGGCTTCGGGAAGCACCAACGCGAACTCGTCACCACCGAACCGCGCGGCTGTATCGACGGCTCGACATGAGACATGCAGGACCTCAGCCACGCGGCAGAGCGCCCGACTACCGACCAGGTGGCCGTAACGGTCGTTGATCTGCTTCAGGTGGTCCATGTCGAGGAACACCACCGCAAACCGCCGCGCCGTGCGCCGCGAGCGACGGATTTCCGCCTCGAGGACGGTGGCCAACTGGCGGTAGTTACCGAGTCCCGTGAGCGGATCGCGTACGGTCAGGCGGCGCAGTTGCGCTTCCACGCGCTTGTGCCCCGTCACGGCCGCCGACAGGATCAGCGTCATGACCGAGGCAACTCCCATGAACGCTTGCAGCAGCACCAACGACTCGTTCGGCGTCTCCCGCACGAACGGCCCGAAGCCGAGTACGGTGCCACGGATGGTGATCGCCGAGAGCACGAGAATCGCCGTGGCCGCGTCGCGCGTGCGGAACCGGGCCGCCGCCCACAGGAAGAACGGGATGCAGATGAACTCCAGGGGATAATCCTTGACGCGCGCGGGGAAGAGCCCGCCGAACACGAGCTGGCCCGCGAGCCCGAGGCCCACGAGCAGGGCCGCAGCCTCGACCACCTGGCCGAGGCGCCACCGCACCAGCGGGCGGGCGTACCACAAGAGCACGGCCGGGGCGACCAGGAGGTCGCCCACCGCGTCCCCCAGCCACCACGTGAGCCAGATCGGCCCGTAGTCCGCCCAGCGGGCGAACCCGCCGAGCGAGAGGCTCGTCACCCCGAGGGTGGCGCTCAGGAGGGTGCTGACGATGCCAGCGAGCAGGGCAAACCTGAACACATCGCCGGCACGGTCGAACGCGCGGCGGCCGGAGGCAAAGCGAGTGACGAGATAGCCGCCAACCACCGCCTCCAGTGTGTTGCCGGCAGCAATGCCGAGCGACGTGGCCACCGACCCCACGGTCGTAATGTTGGCAAGGAAGGCCCCGACGAAGACCGCCGGCCACACACGAGCGCCGAGGATAAGCACGGCGGCGAGGGCAAGACCGGTGTTCGGCCACACCGGCGTCGCGCTGGCGTGCAGAAACGCCAGGCGTAACCCGAGCTTCGCGGCGGCGAAGTACACGGCGGTAAGACCCGTGAGCAGCCCCAGCTCTCGGGCCAGCGGCAGCAGCGGGCGCGCCCGCTCCGGCGTGGATGGGACGAGGTGCGCGGTCATAGCTCGTCAGTCGTGCGCGTCACTTGAACCATAGATCGGGCACAAGGTCCGTCGGGTGACCGCGATCACGGGGCGGACGCGCGTGATGGCGGTCACCTAACTACGGGTCACGTGCGTGTCGCAAGACAGGCGGCCCCGGGTCCGGGGCCGTCCGTAGGCCCCCCCGCGCGGACGGGCGCCCGTATTCAGCTCTGAACCTGCACGGGCAACCCGAGGAACTCGCCGAACCGCTCCGTGGCGCGACGCAGGAGCCGGCGCTCAGATGCCGTCACGGGCACGAGGAGGTCCAGCGCGACGTCCACGGTCTTGCCGAGGGCACGCCGCCACCGGCCGACGATCTGGCCATCCACGAAGAGAATGTGCCCCCGGAGTGCG
>DATLKW010000329.1:0-6984 GCA_035538175.1 Gemmatimonadales bacterium
ACGTGGGGCACGATGAGCCCGACGAACCCGATGACGCCGGCCATGGCGACCGCGGCCGCCGTGAGGAGCGAGGCGGCGAGGTAGACGAGGCGCTTGAGGCGTCGAACGTCGGCGCCCAAGTATTGCGCGGGTTCCTCCCCGAGGGCGAAGAGGTCGAGGGAGCGCGCGGTCGCCGCCAGCACGAGGAGCGGTAGGGGGGCGTAGACCAGCATCACCAGCACGGTGGTCCACGAGGCCCCTGAGAACCCGCCCCAGAGCCACAGGAACGCGTTCCGCAGCTCCGCCGCCGAGGCGAGCGACACCACCGCGGTGGTGATCGCGGCCGCAAAGGCGCCGACCGCGACGCCCCCGAGCAACAGGATCCGCGGGTCGAGCTCCGCGCCGCCCATGAGCCCCAGCCGGTAGACGAGCGCCATGGCGCCGACCGCCCCGCTGAACGCCGCGAGCGGGAGCGCCCACGGGCCCGGCAGGTGGAGTGCAATGGCGGCGACCGCGCCGAGCCCCGCCCCGCCCGAGAGGCCGAGCAGGAAGGGATCCGCGAGCGGGTTGCGGACGAGGGCCTGGAGCGCGGCGCCCGACACCCCGAGCGCCCCGCCGACCAGGAAGGCGAGCACTGCCCGCGGCAGCCGCAGGCGCCACACGATGGGCGACGTCGCGAGCTCGGCGAGCGGCACGTGGGCCGGTCCGAGCACCAACGCGAGGATCATGATCGCGAGCCCGACAGTACGAGCGCGAGGTACTTCACGGCGCCGCCGCGAGCCGGCGCCGGAGCTCGCTCACCGCTTGGGCGCTGCGCGGGCCCGGGCGCCCGAACAGCTGCCCTGGCAGGAACAGGAAGCGCCCCCGCCGTACGGCGCCGACGACGCGCCATTCCGGACGACGGGCAGAGCGCGGCGCTACGGCGCTGTCCGAGAGGATCGCGACGAAATCGGGGTCGCGGGCGGCGATCGTTTCGATCGAGACCTGGGCGTCGGGGGTCGCGATGTCGTGGAACACGTTGCGCGCGCCCGCCAGGGCCGCCAACCGGTCGAGATAGCTCCCGGCGCCGATGACGATCGGTGGGTTGTCCCACACGAGGAAGACGAGGGAGGCGGTGCTCGGCGGGGCGGGCTGGGAGGCGAGGCTCGCCATGGCGTCCGCCAGCGAATCGGCCGACGCCTGCCGTCCGGTGAGGCGACCGAGGATCCTCGAGACGGGGGCGAGGTCCTCGAGACGGTTGAGGTCGAGCAGCAGCGTGGGAATGCCGAGGCGCTCGAGTTGCTCGGCGGCGGGGACGTTCCGGCCGGAGTGGTACAGCACGACGAGGTCGGGCTTCCGCGCCGCCACGGCTTCGACGCTGGGGGGGATGGCGTCTCCGACACTCGGCACGGCGAGGGCCGCGGGGGGGTAGTCGCACCATCTGGTGCGCCCCACGAGCCGGTCGCCCGCGCCGATGGCGAAGAAGATCTCGGTGAAGGACGGAAGCACGGAGACGACGCGGCGGGCGGGCGCGAGGAGTGTGACCGTCCGCCCGGCGGCGTCGGTGACGGTCAGGGCGGACGCGGGCGGACTCGCCCGGCGCCCGCACGCCGTGGCGGCGAGGACGAGGAAACCCGCGAGGTGGGTGTGCAAGGCCGAGCGGCGCATAGCAAAAGACCCACCCCCGACGGTGCGGAGATGGGCCAGCGCCTGCGCGCAGCCGCGCGCAGCGCCACCATCCCTCCCGCGAGGGATCTGCAAGGTGGCGCGAACAGGGACGTCTCCTGGCTCAGGGCGGGCGGCTCGCCTTCCCGAGTGCGGACACTCAGTGGCGATGAGCCGCTACGACAGACCCTTCACAGTGGCGGGGCCGCGCCGGACTCGCACCGGCTTCCGTGTTCCCCGTTCGCTTATGGACGACTCGGCTAGTCTAGGCGCGGAGCGCGCCGCGCGCAAGGTGGCCCGAAAAAGGAAGGATACTAGTGCGGCTCGCTGGCCCAACCGGCTAGCGCCGCGAGGACAAACGTTAGTCCCATGAAGCAACCTTAGCTCCCGAGGACTCCCTGCGGAGGCGTCAGGGACGAGCGGGTGGGGGCGACGCTCGAGCCACGAGCGGCCGACGGCGGAGCGCGACGACGAGGCCCGCGGCCAGGACGAGGGCCGCGACGCTCACGACGAGCGGGACGAGCGACTCGGGCACAAAGCGCGTCTCCCGGAACGCGATGACGAACGGGGCGCCGGCGGCGACCGAGGCCGCGCGGTAGCGCGCGAAGCGACGTCCCCCGATGGTCTCGATCCTGAGGGACTCGAGCTGGGCTGCGCGCACGACCGCAGTCGTGTCTTCGAGCAGGAGATCGAGCTCGGCGGTGGGTTGATCGATCGGGAGGCGGAGCTCGTGCGCGGTCGCGGGCAGCACATAGGTGTAGCTCAGCTGTTTGCGCTCGCGCGGGGGGAGGGGCCCGAACACCGCGACCGAATCGCCGCGCAGCGTGACAGTCTGCGGCGACACGTCGCCCTGACCGACTTGGAACTGCAGCGCGGCCGCTGGGACGCTGCCGGCCCACGCGGGCCGCGTGCTGTCAGGCGCGACGCGCGTCGTCCGGCCAGGGTTTTCGAGCTCGAGGAGCTCAAGGATGTCGCGGCTGCCGTCGCGCTTGCTGCGCGCCACGGTGACCACGCGACGCGCGAGCTCGACTGCGGGGCCGGCCGAGCTCGTGTCGTATACGTACAACGCGTGGAGCTGGGCCGCCGTTTGTTGACTGGGCACCACGGGCTCGGAGAAGTAGGCGATCCCGGCGTACCAGCTGCTCACCACGTAGAGCGCGGTCGAGTCGGTGGCGGCGACCCTGAGCACGTAGCGACCGCTCGCGTCGGTGTGCGTCGAATCGATCGGGTGGCCTTCGCCGCCCATCGATACGCGGTGCAGCACTACGCGCGCGTGGGCGACGGGACGTCCCGCGGGTCCGTGGAGGACCCGGCCCGAGAGCACGAGGGCTTGAGCGCTGAGATCCCCGCGTCCCCCGCCGGCGAGCCCGACGAGGAGCGCGATGCTACGGGGTAAACTTCCCGAAGTCTTCAGGATCGAGGTTCTGCAGGTAGGACTTGAGCTCGTCGGGCCCCAGCGGCTTGGGGCCCTGCTCGCCGCCCGGCTCCCCCGTCTCGACGGAGGTGAGGGCCAGCAGGTTTTCACTCGTGAAGATGGGGGCCTTCAAGCGCAGAGCGACGGCGATCGAATCCGACGGGCGGGCGTCGATCTGGATCACCGCGTCGCCACGGTAGATATGCAGCTCCGCGTAGTACGTGTTTTCCTTGACTTGGGTGATGAGGACTTTGCGGAGATCGGCGCCCAGGCCGACGATGACCTGTTTCAGCAAGTCATGCGTGAGGGGGCGGGCGAACTTGACGCCAGCGAGCTCCATGGCGATGGCACTCGCTTCCGAGGGGCCGATCCAGATGGGGAGGACCCGCTCGCCTTCCTGCTCCTGCAAGATGACGACGGGGGTATTGGTCGTCCGGTCGAGGCCGAGGTGGGCGACTCGTACCTGGATTACGTTCGAGCTCAGGTCCCCATCTCCCACGATGCCAGGTACTTGCGCTGTTCGGGGGTGAGCGTGTCGATCGTGACCCCCATCGCCGCCAGCTTCAAGCGGGCGATTTCGGCGTCCAAGTCCCGCGGAATGCGGTGCACGTCCTTGGCGAGCGTGGCGCCGTGGCGCACCACGTGCTCGGCGGCGAGCGCCTGGTTCGCGAACGACATGTCCATCACGCTCGCCGGATGGCCTTCGGCCGCCGCGAGGTTGATGAGCCGACCGTCCGCCAGCACGAACAGCCGCTTGCCGTTGAGCCGCCACTCGTCCACGAACTCGCGGATGCGGGTCGGCCCCTGGGCCGCTTGCTTGAGCCCGTCGAGATCGATCTCCACGTTGAAGTGGCCTGAGTTCGCGAGGATCGCCCCGTCCTTCATGGCGCGCATGTGTTCGAGGCGGAGCACGTGCGTGTTCCCGGTCAACGTGACGAACACGTCGCCCACGCGCGCCGCCTCCGCCATCGGGACGACGCGATACCCGTCCATTTGGGCCTCGAGCGCCTTGAGGGGGTCGATCTCGGTCACGAGGACGTTGGCTCCCGCTCCGCGCGCTCGCAGCGCGAAGCCGCGACCGCACCACCCATACCCCGCCACGACGACCGTGCTCCCGGCGACGAGCAGGTTCGTGGCGCGGAGGATGCCGTCGAGCGTCGACTGTCCCGTCCCGTACCGGTTGTCGAACAAGTGTTTCGTGTCGGAGTCGTTCACGGCGATGACGGGAAACTGCAGGACGCCATCGCGGGCCATGGCTTTCAGGCGGATGACGCCGGTCGTCGTCTCCTCGGTCGAGCCAACGACGCCGGTGACGAGCGCGCGTCGGTCGGCCCCGGCGAGGCCTTCGACCCAGCGCCGCACCGGTGGCGCCAGGTCGTCGAGTCGGTTCAAGGCGATCATGTGGAGCGCGCCGACCAGGTCCGCCCCGTCGTCCATGGTGATGTCGGGCCGGTGGGCCAAGGCTGCCCGGATGTGCTCGTAGTAGGTCTCGTGGTCCTCGCCCTTGATGGCGAAGACCTTGATGCCGTGATCCTTGACGAGGTGGGCCGCGACGTCGTCCTGCGTGGAGAGCGGGTTCGAGGCGCACAGCGCCACGTCCGCCCCGCCGGCTTGCAGGGTGACGGCGAGGTTCGCGGTCTCGCTGGTGACGTGCAGGCAAGCGGACAGGCGGCGTCCGGCGAGGGGGCGCTCGCGGGCGAAGCGCTCCCGGAGCAGGCGGAGCACGGGCATGGAGCGCTCGGCCCATTCGGTGCGGCGGCGCCCCTCGGGAGCGAGCGCCGGGTCTTTGATGTCGAAAGCGGCGCTCGGAGCGGTGGTCGTCATGCCGGTGCTTTCTTGGCGTAGTGTTTCGAACGCTGGACGGCGAGCCGCAGGTCTTCCACGCGGTTCGCCTGCTCCCAGGTGAACAGCTCGACCTCGCGATCCACGTCCTTGTCCACGAAGCGGCGGCGCTCGGGGTTGCGGCCGAAGTGCCCGTACGCCGCGGTGGGGCGATAAATGGGGTTGCGGAGATTGAGGGCTTTGATGAGCCCGCGCGGCGTCAAGTCGAACACCTCGCGCACCGCGTCCTCGATCGCCTCGTCGGGGACGACGCCCGTGTGGAAGGTGTCGACCATGACCGACACGGGCTGGGCGACGCCGATGGCGTAGGCCACCTGGGCCTCGCACCGTTCAGCGAGCTTTGCCGCCACGATGTTCTTCGCGACCCAGCGCATCCCGTACGCGGCCGAGCGGTCGACCTTGGACGGGTCTTTGCCGCTGAAGGCGCCCCCGCCGTGGCGGGCCATGCCGCCGTAGCTATCCACGATGATCTTGCGCCCCGTGAGCCCCGCGTCGCCTTGGGGGCCGCCGACGACGAAGCGGCCGGTGGGGTTCACGAGGATATCGCCCTCGCGGACTTCGAACCCGGCGTCCGCGAACACCGGCCGCACCACGAGGGCGATCACGCCGTCGCGCAGCTCGGTGTTGTCGATCTTGTCGGAATGCTGGGTCGAGACCACGACCTTGCTGATGCCCACCGGGCGGGCGCCTTCGTACAGCACGCTCACTTGGGTCTTGCCGTCGGGCCGAAGCCACGCCAGGTCCCCCGCCTTGCGCACGACCGCCAGGCGTTCGGCGAGACGGTGGGCCAGGACGATGGGGAGCGGCATGAGCGCCGGGGTCTCATTGGCGGCGTAGCCGAACATCATCCCCTGGTCCCCTGCCCCCCCGCGGTCGACGCCGAGCGCGATGTCGCCCGATTGCCGGTCGATCGTGGTGAGGACGGCGCACGTTTGGGCGTCGAACCCGAAGCTCGCGTCCGTGTAGCCGATGGCGCTGATGGTGCCGCGCACGATGTCGGGGATATGGACGTAGGTGGAGGTCGTGATCTCGCCCGCGACGACGGCCATGCCGGTCGTGACGAGGGTCTCGCAGGCGACGCGCGCCGCCGGGTCCTTGGCGAGAATGGCGTCCAAGACCGCGTCGGAGATCTGATCGGCGATCTTATCGGGATGGCCCTCCGTGACCGACTCGGAGGTAAAGACGTGGCGCTGCGCTGGCATGTGTCGATCCGACGCGGAGTTAGACGTTCAAGCTAGCGGGGCGCTGCCCGCCCGGCAACCGGGCTTCGGGGTCGAGCAGTTTCAGGTCCACAGCTTCTGCGAGGGCGATGCGGAGCACGTCGAGCACGCCTTCGGCGCTGCGCGCGGCGAGCGCCGCGGTGGCGGCGTGGCGCGCGCGCGCCGCGCTCACCTGGCGCACGGTCCACTTCACGAACGGCAGCGCCGGCGGCGCGACCGAGAGGGTTTCGTAGCCCAGGCCGAGGAGCAGGAACGCCGAGAGCGGTTCGGACGCCATTTCGCCGCAGACGCTCGCCGGTTTGCCGGCGGCGCGGGCCGCGTCGGCCACCATCTTCAAGAGGCGCAGCACGCTCGGGTCGTGCGGGGTGAAGCGGTCGGCGAGGCGCGCGTTCCCGCGGTCGACGACCAGGGTGTACTGCGTCAGATCGTTCGTGCCGACGCTCAGGAAGTCGCTCGCCTCCGCGAGCCGGTCGGCAAGCACGGCGGCGGCGGGGGTCTCGACCATGACGCCGACGGGGAGGGACGCGGCCGCCTCGATCCCCGCGCGCGCGAGCGCGGCGGCTTCAGCGGCGACGAGCTCGCGGGTGCGCTCCACCTCGTCGAGGCGGGTGACGAGCGGGATCATGAGATGGATCTGGGCGTGGGCGGCCGCGCGCAGCGTGGCGCGCACCTGCGTGCGAAAGATCTCGGGGCGGTCGAGGCACACGCGGATCGCCCGCCACCCGAGCTGTGGGTTCGTCTCGGCCTGCATGCGGAAGGGACCCGGGAGCTTGTCGCCTCCGAGATCGTAGGTGCGCACGACCACGGGGTAGCCGGGAAAGGCCTCGCCCACGCGCCGAAAGTACGCGGCCTGTTCGTCCTCGGTGGGCAAGGTGGCGTGGCTCG
>DATLKW010000330.1:0-2163 GCA_035538175.1 Gemmatimonadales bacterium
GAACGCTCGCCTGGACGTATCGGGGCGCGAGGTGCCTGACGGCGGCGGCGAGCTGGCGTTCCACGACGCTGAGCCGCTGATTCGGCACCAGTCGGAGACTCACCTTGGCGGTCGCCTCCGCCGGGATGACGGTCTTGGCGCCGTTGCCCGTAAACCCCCCGGTGATGCCGTGGATTTCGAACGTCGGTAGAGCCCACAGCCGCTCGAGCACCGAGTACCCCTTGAGCCCGGTCAGCGCCTTCGCTTGCACCCGATGCTTGAGGAACTCTGCCTCCTTGAACGGCAATTGTTTCCAGGTGGCGCGCTCGATCTTGGAAGGCCGCTTGACCGCCCGGTAGAAGCCGGGCACCTGGATCTTGCCGTCGGGCGTCTTGAGGCGACCGAGCAGGCGGGCCAATTCCTCGTGGGCATTCGGCGCCGCGCCGCCGAACTCGCCCGAGTGAAGGTCCGACTTCGCCGTGCGGACCGTGAGCTCCGCATAGCACAGGCCACGGAGTGTCGTGTAGACCGCCGGCCAGCCGGGGGCGACATAGGCCATGTCCGCGATGAGCACCGCATCGGCTCGCGTGCGCTCTGGCTCGCGTTTCAGCAACTCGAAGAGCACGCGGCTGCCGTGCTCCTCCTCTCCTTCGATCAGAAAGCGGAAGTTCACCGGCGGCCGGCCGCCGGTCGCCTCGACCGCTTTGAGCAGGCAGAACACCTGACCCTTGTCGTCCGCGGCGCCGCGGGCGAACAGCTTGCCGTCCCGCACTGTCGGCTCGAACGGGGCTGTCGTCCACTCCTCGAGCGGGTCCGGGGGCTGCACATCGTAATGGCCGTAGACGAGGAGCGTCGGCGCGCCGGGCACCTCGGGCCCGACGCCCCACACGACCGGATGCGTGCCGCTCGCGAGGAACTGCACCTCGCGGCAACCGAGTCGTCGCAGTTCGCCCGCGACCCATTCCGCTGCGGCGCGGCAGTCGGCGTTGTGCGCGGCGTTGGTGGAAACGGAGGGGATGCGGAGGAAGTCGACGAGCTCCCTGAGCAACCGGTCGGTGTCCATGGCGCCGACAATCTAGAGGTCCGGAGGTCGAGGCGTCCAGGCGTCGCGCCGCGCGCCGCTAGCCAGCACCAGTGTGGGGGCTATATTCGCGCCATGCGCACCACCGCGTCGTACGAGGTGTTTCCGGAGGGACCGAGCGATCGAGCCGTGGCGCGCGCACGGTACTTGGCGCGCGAGGGTCGGATGGCGGAGGCCGAGCAAGCCTATCGGGCCGTGCTCTCGGAGCATCCCGATTTGAAGAGTGGGTGGGCGGAATGCTTCGAGTTGTTGCGGAGTCAGGGGCGCCGCGAGGACGCCCTCCGGCTCGCCGAGGGCGCGCGCGCGCAGTTCGGAGACTCGGCCTTCGCCCTGGCGCTCAAGGGTGCCGCGCTGATCGAACTGGAGCGGTATCGCGAGGCGCTCGGGGCGCTCGAGCAGGCGGTGGAACTGGATCCCGATCTCGCGCTGGTGTGGCATGAGCTCGGCTACGCGGCCTTCCGGCTCGGCGACCGGAACCGAGCGCTCCTGGCGCTCGACCGGGCCTTCGCGCTCGAGCCGCATACGGAGACCCTCACCCTGCGCGGCCGCATTCTGCGCGATGCGGGGCGCTACCAGGCCGCCGAGGTCGCCTACGAGGGTGCGGCCCAGGCCGCCGAGCACGCGGAGCAACGGCGGTCGGCGGAGCGCGAAATCGCCGCCACGCGGCGCTACGCCTTCTACGCGCCTCGCCGCCCCGATGAACTGACCCCCACCGAACGGTGGTTCGCCGAAACCGGTACGGTCGTGCTCGCCTCGGAGCCCGCGGGGGAGGCGCCGGACGACGCGACCCTCGGTGCCGCCTTTCTTGACCTCGCGCGCGACTCCGGGTGGCGTTTTGGCCAAGTCGTCACGTTCGGGCCGGCGCTCCCCGTGTGGCGGACCATCGCCGATGCCCTGCACGCACCTCTGGTCACGCGCAAGGGTTTCGACCCGGGCGCGTGCCCCCTCGTGGTGGCCCAGTGCGCGCGACCCGCCGACACCGCCTGGACTACGATCACCGGCGCGGTCGCCGAGCAGGAAACCGGGCTCGTCTTCGTGCTCGAGCAGTCCGAGCGCGCCCGGGTTGAGGCGGATGTCATCGGCGTGCTGGTCGACGGCGGAGG
>DATLKW010000331.1:0-2080 GCA_035538175.1 Gemmatimonadales bacterium
CGGGGGCGAGCTCGTCGTGTCGCTCGTCGATCGCCTGCTCACACTGGCCGAACTAGAAGATAGCGCCGTGGGCACGAGGCGACCGCCAGGTGGCGACGCCGTGGTCGTGCGCGGGCGGGCGGCCGGCGTGTTCGTCGAAGCCGAGTTCTTCGCCGGCGGCGTGGCGGCGGCGCCCACCGCGACCGTCACGGTCACCGTCTTCCCCGACCGGCTTCTCCCGAGTGTGAAGGGCGTCGGCTTCTTCCGGCTTCCCGAGGCGAGTCTCGGCGGGGGGACGGGCCCCCCCGTGGCCCTGGTGAGCGGGTATCACTCGCTCGAGCCCTGCCGTGTCGTCGCGCTGGGCGCGCCCGAGGCGGCCGAGCAGGTGAGCTACGGTGCCTTGGGGCTCACGCGGGGAGGTCGGGGGTTCGCACTCGCCTTCGACGCTGGCGGGCCGGGGGAGGGCCGCGTGCGCCTCGCCCAGGGCGAGCTCGAGGCGGTGAGTGAGTGGTCGCCGACGCGCCCGCTGCGACCCGAGGGGGACTTGGCGCGCCTGCGGCTCGGGTTTGATCCGCAGGGCGATGGGCTGACCGCGCTCAACGCCCTGTTCGTGCCGTCGTCGCTGGTCGATCAGGAGCGACTCGCGCAGGCCGTCGCACCCGCGGGCTGGTGCTCGCGCCAGGAACTCGGTGCCGGGGTCACGGAAGGGGACGTCGTGGCCAACACGGCGGTGTGCGCGGCGCATTTCGACCGGCGGTTCTTTCGCTACATCGAGCTGGGGGACGGCTACCAGCGCGCCGCAGGCGTCTGGGACACGAACGAGCGGTTCCCCCACGGGCACGCGTGGCTCACCGATCGGATTCACGCGGCGGGTTTCAAGGCAGCCCTGTGGGTCGCCCCGTTCGCCGTGTCCGAGGGTTCGGGTATTCCGACGGAGCACCCCGACTGGCTCTTGCGCGACGCGAGCGGCCCCGTCGTCTGCGACACGCGCCCGGCGTGGGGTGGTGTGGTGTACGCCATGGACGGCGCACATCCCCAAGTGCAGCAGTGGCTCGCACAGCTTGCCCGTCGCGTGGTGCGTGACTGGGGGTACGACGCGTTGCGGGTCGACGCGCTCCACTGGGCCACGCTGGGGCGCGAGCATTACGGCGGCCTGACGCACGCCGAAGCGTACCGCAGTGGTCTCGGTGCGCTGCGTGACGGACTCGGGACCGAGGCCTTCCTCGTGGCGAGCGCGGCCCCGCTGCAGCACGCGGTGGGCCTCGTGAACGGGATGCAGGTCGCGCCGGTGGTGTCGGCGAGTTGGGGCGGGGTCGAGGTGGCGGCGCGGGCCATGGCGTTGCGCAGTTGCTATCACCGCTCGACGTGGGTGAACGATCCGGGGTGTGTGGTCGCGCGAGCGCCGCTCACGCGCCCCGAGGCCGAGGCGTGGGCGTCGCTCGTCGCTCTGGGCGGCGGCATCACGCTGTTGGCGGACAACCTGCCCGAGCTCCCCGCCGAGCGGCTCACGCTGCTCGCGCGCATCCTGCCGGTCGCGCCGGTGGCAGGTCGTCCGATCGACGCGACCGGCGCCGAGCCGGTGGCCGCGCCGGCGATCGCCGCCCGAGGGACTGTCTTTCCCATCACCGGTCCCTGGCGCTTCCGGACGGGCGACGACGCGGCGTACGGCACGAAAGACTTCGACGAGCAGGCCTGGGAGACGATCCCCGTGCCGGCCTGGTGGCGAGAGGCGGGTCATCGCGGGTATGGCGGCGTGGCGTGGTACCGCACGCGGTTTGTGTTGCCCCCAGGGACGCCGCGGCCTCCGGGCGCTGCGAGCGAGGGGGCGGCCGCCCTCGAGCTCGGCAAGATCGCCGAGGCCGACGAGACGTTCGTGAACGGCGTGCGGGTCGGCCAGACGGGGGACTTCCCCCCGCACGAGCGCGCCGAGCCCCAGGTGTATCGGCGGTATCGCGTGCCGCCCGAAAGCCTGAACTGGGGTGGCGAGAACGTGCTGGCGGTGCGGGTCTACGGCACGGCCGAGTCCGGCGGCGGCCTGTGGAGCGTGCGGCGGGATACCCCGCCGCGCACGTGGGTGGCCGAGGGGGCGCCGCGCTGGTGG
>DATLKW010000332.1:0-2034 GCA_035538175.1 Gemmatimonadales bacterium
GAACGCGTACGACTACACGTGCGTGCGCTTTCGCATCGTGGTCGTCGACGACCCCTACTATTACCCGTACCGCTATTACGGCGGCACGCGTGTTGTGTTCACGCGCCCGTTGCGGCCGGAGCCGCGGTTCATCTTCAAGGATCGGCAGCCCACGGACGCGTTCGTGACGCGGGTGCGAGAGCGCCCCGCGGACGATGGTGGGCGTCGTTTCGTCACGGGAGGCGGGGGAAGTGGGGGTGGGGGCGGGGGCGACGGTGGCAATCACCAGCCGAGCCTCCGGCCGCGTCCGCGGTCGCCCGGGAAGGACGGCGGCGACGACCAGGGAGGCCGTCGTCACGCCGGCGGCGATCACCCAGATCACCCAGATCACCCTGATCACCCTGATCACCCTGACCACCCCGACCGGCCGGGTCAGCCCGATAGGCGCCCCGCCGATCGGCCGGGTAGTCAGGCGTGGTCTGCGGATCCCGAGCGGCGGCGCGGGTCCTCGTACGATTCGCGCGCAGCGGATCGGCGCCCGCCGGCCGATCGGCCGGATAGTCGGGCGTGGTCCCCGGATCCCGACCGGCGGCGTGAGTCCTCGTACGATCCGCGCGCAGCGGATCGGCGGGCCCCCGCCGATCGGCCCGAGCGCCGAGACGGGCCGGCGTTTCCTCAGCGCTCGGAGCGCCCGGATCGCACCGAACGGTCCGAGCGCCCCTCGGCGCCTGAGCGTCGGTCTGAGCCGCCCCCGCGGGCGGAGCCCCGGCGCGAGGCGCCAGAGCCACGCAGCGAGCCCCGCGCTGAGCCGCGCAGTGAGGCGCCGCGCGAGCAACCCCGGGCCGAGCCCGAGCTCAAGCGCCGCAAGCCCGTCTGAACCGTGCCGGACTGACGCTCAGCTGATTCCGGCGAGCAACTCGGCGTTGGTCTTGGTGCGCCGCAACCGGGCGAGCAGCGTCTCCATGGCGCGCTCGGCCGGGAGGTCGACGAGGTCGCGTCGCAGCGCCTGTTTCGCGGCGAGCGTCGCGGCGTCCGCCAAGAGCTCCTCGCGGCGCGTCCCGCTCGCGGCCACGTCGATCGCCGGGTAGATCCGGCGGTCCGCCAGGGCCCGCGTGAGGCGCAATTCGGCGTTGCCCGTCCCTTTGAACTCCTCGAAGATGACGTCGTCCATCCGGCTCTCAGTCTCGACCAGGGCGGTGGCGATCACGGTGAGCGAGCCGCCGCCGGGGACCGCCCGCGCAGCGCCGAACAGGGTCTTCGGCTTGGCGAGCGCGTTCGCGTCCAGGCCTCCCGACATCGTGCGACCGCTCGAACGCCCGGCGGTATTGTGGGACCGGGCGAGGCGGGTGAGCGAGTCGAGCACGATCACCACGTCTCGGCCGAGCTCCACCTGGCGGCGTGCGTGCTCGAACACCATGTCCGCCACCGCGACATGCCGCTCGTGCGGCAGGTCGAAACTCGACGCGATGACCTCTCCCCGCCCCCAATCGATCATCTCGCTCACCTCCTCGGGTCGCTCGTCCACGAGAAGGATGAGGAGGGTCGCCGTCGGGTGGTTGAGGGCAACGCCTTCCGCGACGGCCTGGAGCATGACGGTCTTACCCGCCTTGGGCGGTGACACGATCAGGGCGCGCTGCCCGAACCCCAGGGGACAGAGGAGGTCCACGGTGCGCTGGATCTCCGCGGTGCGCGGGCTCGATGCGCGCGCCGTCTCGAGCGTGAGCGGGCGGGTGGGATGGACGGCCCCGAGCTTCGCGAATTCCGCCCGCTCGGCGAGCGCGTTGGGGGCGAGACCGTTCACGTTCACGACGCGGCCGCTGTCGAGCGTCACTGCGTCGCCCCGGCGCAGGCCCGGGAGCCGTGCCGCCGGGTCGCCGCGCCCGGGGAGGTAGCTGTTCGCGGCGAGGCGCACGGAACCGCCGTTCGCGGTGGGGTCGAACCAACCGGTGAGGGGAGGCATGGGGAGCGTATGGAATCTAGGCGGCCCGTGGCGCGCGCGCGGGACCCAGCGAGGCGACGCGCGCCGGGACCACGCGGCGGCCGGCACCTCTATAT
>DATLKW010000333.1:0-2277 GCA_035538175.1 Gemmatimonadales bacterium
GGCAGTACATCCCGGCCGTGGAGCGGGGCATTCAGGAGGCCGCAGCGCGCGGGCCGGTGGCCGGCTACCCGGTTGTGGACTTCAAGGTGGAGCTGTACGACGGGTCCTACACGACGTCGACTCGAACGAAATGTCGTTCAAGATGGCCGGCATCCTCGCCTTCCGGAACGTGAGCCCGAACTGCAAACCCGTGCTGCTCGAGCCCATCCTTGAGCTCGAGGTATCGACCCCCGACGAGTACCAGGGGGCGGTGATGGGCGATCTCTCGTCGCGTCGCGGACACATCCTCGGCACCGAGCCCGACGGGCGGCAGGTCAAGATCAAGGCGCTCGTACCCGAAGCCGAGCTCGACCGCTACGCCACCACCTTGCACTCCCTCACCCACGGACGCGGGACGTATCGGTCCAAGTTCCACGTGTACCAGGAGGTCCCGCCCGACGCCGCGCAGAAGGTTGCGGAAGTCCGCAAGAAGGAGCTGGAAGAAGCCAAGGCGTCCTGAGGCGGGGCGGGACGCCTCCCCGTGCGGCCGGCTTTGCCGGGGCTTCCGGGCAATCGCGGCCCCGAGGGCGACGGCGCGAGGCCGGGTCGGGCGCCACCCGCGTCAGGCCGCGTCCTGGTCGACCTCGAGCACGGCGGCACCGTTCACCTGCCCGGCGCGAAGGCGAGCGAGTGCCTCGTTCGCCCGCTCGAGCGGCCACGGCTCGACGGCGCACCGCACCGGGACCTGCGGCGCGAGCCGCAGGAACTCCTCGCCATCGCGGCGCGTCAGGTTCGTGACCGACCGAATCATCCGCTCGCCCCACAGGATCGCATAGGGAAACGACGGGATGTCGCTCATGTGGATCCCGGCGCAGACCACTGTTCCCCCTTTTGCCACAGCGCGGAGTGCCGCTGGGACGAGAGGGCCTACCGGGGCGAAAATGATTGCGGCGTCGAGCGGCTCGGGCGGAGCGGCGTCGGAGGGGCCGGCCCACGCGGCGCTGAGCTCGCGCGCGAACGCCTGCGCCCGCTCGTCGCCCGGGCGGGTAAAGGCGAAGACGCGCCGTCCCTCAGCCCGCGCCACCTGCGCCACGATGTGGGCGGCGGCCCCAAACCCGTACAGCTCTATGCGCGCTGCCTCACCGGCCGCGACGAGCGCCCGGTGCCCGATGAGGCCTGCGCACAAGAGGGGGGCCGCCTCCAGGTCCGAGTACGCGGCGGGAAGGGAGAAGCAAAACCGCTCGTCGGCGACTGTGTACTCGGCGTACCCGCCGTCAAGGTGATAGCCTGTAAAACGCGCGCGTTCGCACAGGTTCTCTCGGCCCGACCGACAGTACGCACAGACGCCGCAACTCCATCCGAGCCACGGCACGCCCACGCGCTGCCCCACCGTGAACCGCTCGACGCCGCTTCCGAGCTCCTCCACCCGGGCCACGATCTCGTGCCCCAGCACGAGCGGGAGTTTGGGCTCGGGCAGTTCGCCGTCAACGACGTGGAGATCTGTGCGACACACGCCGCACGCGCGGACGCGGAGTAGGAGCTGCCCGGATCCGGGGGCGGGGCGCGGGACCTCGGCGGCGCGCAGCGGGTGGCGCGGGCCATCGAAGAGCATCGTGCGCATGGCGGGAATTTATGCCGCGGCGGACAGACCGGGTCGCGAACCAGCAACCGCGAGCGCTCGCCGACCGTTGCGCCCGGTGCCGACGTGACTCGCCTGGGCTACCCTCGCACGAGATCGGCGCGCGGCTCTCCCTGAGCTCTCAAACGGCGGATGCGCGTGCCTCGCGGCCGCTCGGGAGGGGCCCGCCGCCCGAACTTCTGCGCCCGCCCGTACAAACCGGCCTGCGCGCCGCCCCGATGCGCCCGGGCGGGTTACTCCCATCCCTCGGTCTTCACCTCCGCCAGCACCGACCCCAGGGGGTTGAACTCCACCTCCTTCGGCTCCTCGGGTAGCCGGACTTCGGTCTCGGTGGTCGGCCCGCGCACGTTGATGCGAACGAAGGCATGCCCGCCGCCGGCGAGCTCGATGCGGATGGGCACGGGCATGATGAACTCCTTGGGGACGTCCTCCTGTCGGACCCGCAGCTTGAGCGCGTACTGCTTGTCGGGGGTCGGCTCGGCGCGCCAGGAGAAGATGTAAGTGGGGATGGCCGTCCCGTTCACCCACTCGTCGAAGAACCAGTCCATCGGCATGTCCATGTGCCGCTCGACGACGCGCTGGAAGTCCCGGGTCCGCGCGCGGCGGCCCCGGTAGTGCTGATAGAAGTCCTGCATCATCGCCGAGAACCGGTCTTCGCG
>DATLKW010000334.1:0-7900 GCA_035538175.1 Gemmatimonadales bacterium
ACGACGCGCTACATCAACCCCGGAACGCTCGCCGCCCTCTCCGGGTTCACGCACGCCGTCCGGATCGGCTCGACGCTGTACGTGTCGGGGGAGGTCGCGCTCGATAGCACGGGGCACCTCGTCGGCCCGGGCGATCTCCGCGCGCAGGCGGTGCAGGCGTTCGCGAACCTGGCGACGGTGCTGCGGATCGGCGGCGCGGCGACTGCCGATGTCGCGAAACTCACCATCTATGTGGTGAACTACTCACCCAAGGACCTCGCGACGATTCGTGAGGCAGCGCCGCAGTTCTTTCCGCAACGCAATCCGCCGGCGGGCGTGGTGATCGGGGTGCAGTCGCTGCCCCAAGAGGGGCTCCTCATCGCGGTGGATGCGACGGCGGTGGTGCGGGCGATGGTCTTGCCGCGAGACCAGCGGACGCCGGAGCGACCCTACTAACGACCGGCGGGCCGTGCGTTCCCCGGGCGAATGGGCCGGGGAGCGGCCCGACCCTACGCCCGCGTTCCGTCCCTATAGCGGGACCACTGCTCCATCCCCGGCGATTTGCACGCTCCACCCGTAGCGCGCGCGGATGGCCGCGGCGAGCGCGTTGCTTGCCTCGGGTTCCCCGTGCACGAGGTACGTCGCGCGGGGGGGACGGGTGAACCCGCCGAGCCACCGTAGGATTTCCCCGGCATCCGCGTGCGCCGAGAGGGCATCGATGCGCTCGACCCTCGCGCGGCCCGGTACCGTCTGGCCGAAGATCTTGAGCTCGGTCGCCCCGTCCTCAAGGGCCCGCCCGCGAGTCCCCTGGGCCTGATACCCGACGAACAGCACCGTCGTGGTAGGATCGGGCAGCCGGCGCGCGAGGTGGTGCAGGATCCGGCCCCCCGTCGCCATCCCGCTCGACGAAATGATGATCGCGGGACCGTGTACCGGATTGATCGCCCGCGACTCCTGTTCCGAGCGCGCGATGTGGAGGTTCTGGGGTGTGAGCGGCCGCTCGCCTGCGGCGAGCGCCGCGGCCATGGCTGGCGTGAGGTCCTCCGGATGGTGGGTATAGATGTCGGTCACTTCGATCGCCATCGGGCTATCGACGTAGGCCGGCAGCGCCGGCACCCGCCCCTGCTGCTGTAGGCGCCGCAAGAGCCACAAGAGCTCCTGGGTCCGATCGACGGCGAAGGCGGGCACGAGGATGACGCCGGGTCGCGCGGCGGCTGCGTTCACGATCCGCACCAGGTCGTCCTCGGCGCCGCTCGGATGCGGCCGGCCCCCATAGGTCGATTCGAGCAGCAGGACGTCCGCCGCGGGGACTGGCTCGGGGTCTCGGAGGATGGGTCGGTCGTAGCGGCCGAGATCACCGGAGAACACGAGGCGCTGGTGCTCGAACTCGAGCTCCGTGGTGGCGGAGCCGAGGATGTGGCCGGCACGCCGCCAGCACACGGTGACCCCATCGACCACCGAGACGGGGGCGTCGTAGGCACACGGCCGTATGAGGGCGAGCGCGCTCGCCGCATCGGCGGCGGTGTAGAGCGGGAGCGCTGGCTGGTGTTTCGAGTACCCGTGGCGATTCGCGCGCTCCGCGTCCTCCTCCTCGAGGCGGGCCGCGTCGGGGAGGACGACGCCCAGCAGGTCCGCCGTGCCAGCGGTGCAGTAGATGGGCCCCCGATAGCCCCGTCGCGCGAGGAGCGGCAAGTAGCCCGAGTGATCGATGTGGGCGTGTGACAACAGCACGGCGGCGACCGAAGCGGGAGCGGGAACGCGCTCCTGCCAGTTGCGCAGCCGCAGGGCCTTCGGGCCCTGGAACAAGCCGCAATCGAGGAGGAGGCGGCGACCGTCCGTGGTGAGGAGGTGCATGGAGCCGGTCACCGTCCCGGCCGCCCCGAGGAAGGTGAGCGTGGCGCTCAGGGCTTGCCCTCGCGCGCCACCGTCGGGGTCGCGAACACGGGCCGCTCGACGGTCGCGAGCCCGAGGTAGGCGCGCGCCCGATTGAGCGCGTCGTCGATGTTTCCGTGCACGTTCTCTTCGCCGAGCTCGTCGTAGAGCCCGGAGCGCTCGAGGGCCACCACGGGTTGGGCGTGGACGTCGGACAGGATGACGAGGGTGCCGTCGCGGCGGCTGCGCTGCACCACATCGCGCAGCGCATGGATTCCGGTGGAGTCGATCGCCGGGACATGGCGTATCCGCAGGATCAACACTTTGGGGCGGCCGGCGACCTGTCCCAAGGTGTCCTTGAAGGTCTCCGCCGCGCCGAAGAAGAACGGCCCGGTAATCTCGTAGACCTCGACCCCGGCGGGCACGGCGCGCCGCCGCACGGCGTTGGGATCGCTCTCGAAATCGTCCACCGGGTCCCCCAACTCATGCGTCAGTGCCCGCACGTTCGTCACCTCCGCCATGCGCCGCATGAACAGGAAGGCGGCGAGCACCATCCCGACTTCGATCGCCACCGTCAAGTCCCAGAAGACGGTGAGCAAGAAGGTCGTGAGGAGCACCGCCACGTCGCTCTTGGGTGCGCGAAACTCGGCGACGAACGTGCGCCACTCGCTCATGCCGTAGGCCACGACGACGAGGATGCCGGCCAGGGTCGCCATCGGGATGAGGCCGGCCCACCGACCGACGAACAGCGTGATGAGGAGCAGTGTCACAGCATGCGTGATGCCGGCGATCGGCGTCCGGCCGCCGTTCTTCACATTCGTCGCGGTGCGGGCGATCGCCCCGGTGGCCGGGATGCCGCCGAACAGCGGGGAGGCGATGTTGGCGATCCCTTGCGCCACGAGCTCCATGTTCGAGCGGTGCCGGCCGCCGATCATCCCATCTGCCACGACGGCGGAGAGCAACGACTCGACGGCCCCGAGCAGGGCGATCGTGAACGCCGGGCCCATGAGGGCCGGCATCTGGTGGAACGTGACCGCCGGCAGGGCCGGCGCGGGGAGCGCCGCGTGGATCACGCCGAAGCGGGAGGCGATCGTGTCGACCGGCAGGTGGAGGAGGTGGACCGCCGCCGTCGTGGCCAGGAGCGCCACGAACGGGCTCGGGATGCGGCGGTTGACGCGGGGCCACAGGAGAACGATCGCCACGGTGGCGACCGAGACTGCGGCAGCCCACGGGTTGAGGGAGTCGAAGTGCGCGGCGAACGTGCGCCACCGCGTCACGAACTCTGCCGGCACGGGTCCCATCTTCAGGCCCAGGAAGTCCTTCATTTCCCCGGAGAAGATGATGAGGGCGATGCCGCTCGTGAACCCGACCGTCACTGGATACGGGATGAACTTGATCGCCGCCCCGAGCCGCGCGAGCCCGAAACCCACGAGGATCCCTCCCGCGAGGAGCGTGGCCATTTGGAGCCCCTCGACGCCGTGGCGCTGCACGATGGCGTAGACGATCACCACGAACGCCCCGGTGGGTCCACCAATCTGGACGCGCGAGCCGCCCAACGCGGAGATCAGGAAGCCGGCGACGATCGCGGTGAACAGGCCGCGCTCGGGGCCCACGCCGCTGGCGATCGCGAAGGCGATAGCGAGCGGCAGGGCCACGATTCCGACGACGACGCCGGCGGCCAGGTCGCGGACGAACTGGTCGCGGTGGTACTGGTGGAGCGTCGTGAACAGCTTGGGAACGAGCGTGTGCAGGGTCCCCGCCGGCCGGAGCGACGGGGGAATCTGCGGTGCCCGTCCTTAGCGCGCGAGCCCGAGCACGTGATCGAGCGAGAAGGCCCCCGGCCCGATCGCCGCCACCGCGAGCGCGGCCACGATCAACACCAGGTTGTATTCGAACCCCCCGTTCTGCACGAAGAATCCCTTGGGCAAGTGAACCTTGGCGATCGCGACGACCATCGTGGCGAGCACCAGGAGCCCCGCGACGGGCGTCAGGAATCCGAGCAGGAACAAGGCCCCCGCCGCGGGCTCGCCGCTCACGGCGAGCCCCGTCCACACCCGCGCCGGCCGGAATCCCAGGCTCCCGATGAACCCGGAGGCGTTCTCGAACCCCGGTCCGCCGAACGCCCCAAACGCCTTTTGGGCCCCATGCGCCAGGAACACCCACCCCAGCGTGACCCGTAAGATCAACACCCCGATATCTGCAATCATGGCCGTACCTCCGAGTAATTATATCTCGACATCGAGATACTCGATTTCGTACATTATCCGAACCCACCCGGCAGGTACCCGGTTCCCGAGGAAGGCATCGTGCAGCGACCGTCGCGCCGCCCTGATATCCCGCTGAAGCTCTGGGTCGTCCTGGCCCGAGCGTTCGACGCCGTCAAGCGCCAGGCGCGGGCGAGTATCGCCGGCTTTGGCCTCGGTGCGACGGAGTTCGGGGTATTGGAAGCGCTGTACCACAAGGGGGAGCAGCCGGTGTGCGACGTGCAGCGACGGATCCTGGTCGAGTCGTCTAGCACGACGTATGTGATCGACAAGCTGGTGGCGCGGGGCCTGGTGCGGCGCCGGCCCTCGCCCCGTGACCGGCGGGAGGTGCTCGTGGCCTTGACCCCGGGCGGCCGCCGCCTCATCGCCCGCGTCTTCCCCCCGCATGCGAGTGCCATACGGCGCGCCGTCGCCGCATTGTCTCCGCGGGAGCAGGTCCAGGCGGTACGCCTGCTCCGCGCGCTCGGGAGGGGGGCGGCCGCGGGACTTACGGACCCACAAGTCCGGCGGGCGTCTCGCTAGCGCGGGTCAGAACTCCCCGAAGCGTGGCGTGGCGGCGCCGCTGCGGCCGCCCCCGACCCCCGCCCGAAGGGTCGCAGCGGACCCGCGGCGACTACAGTCCCTGCTGGAAGCGGAGGCCGAGGCTGTGGCCGCGATAGCCCGGGAGCGGCACGATCCCCGTCGTGGGCGCCGCGCTGTTGGTGATCGACCCGACGACGGCGAGCTCGTTGTCGGGGCCCCACCCGCGCGAGAGGGTCAGCTGGAGATGCCACTCCGTCTGCCACTGTTCACCCCTGGCGACTTGGAGCGAGCCGAGCCCTCCCTCCGCCCGCACGCCCCACCGTGCCCGTTGCAGTGCGTACGCGAGCTGCGCCTCGAGCACCGAGAACCGGTCAGGAGCGAAGTAGCCGGGCGCGTGGTTCGGGTGATAAGCGAGGATCCGTCCCGCCGGTCCAAGCTGCAGCCCAGGCAGGACCCGGGCGAGGACAGTCGCGGATCCCGTATAGCGGCGATTGCCGTCCGAGAGCCACGCGCCGCCCGCACTGCCGGTGATGGACCAGTCGGGCGACGGCGACAGGTCGACCCCGGTCTCGAGCGCGTCGATCACGAAGCCCGAGTCAATGAGGGCGGCCGTCTCGTCAAACGGTGCGCGTTCGTATCCGATCCGCGCGGTCGCGTAGCGCGCGAGGCGCAGGCTGAGACCGAGCCGCGCCGTGAGGGGCGTGGTCGGGGGCCGCGTGTGCCCCACGAGCCGGCGCACACCCATCCCCGCGTGCACAACGACGTCTCCCCCGACCGCCGTCACGACCTCCCCACTCGCGCCGTAGCTCGTGGCATCACCAGGGCTCACGCGGCGCCATCCGCCCCAGACCGTGCCCCGCCGATCCCCGCCGAGCGATGCGGTGTAGGTCGCCTCCTGAGCGACGAAGTCGTTCCCCTCGCTATCGCCGACGCCGTCGACCGACGTCTCGAGTTGGGGGCGCAGGGCGGCGCGCAGGCTCCGATCGAGTTCCAGCGCGACCGGGTCGCGCGGGGCGAGCGACCGGGCGCGGGCCGCGAACGCGCGGGCGAGTCCGGGGCGTCCCCGCCAGTACAGCGTCTGCGCCAGACCGATCAAGAGCTCCGGATCGTCGGGATGGAGCTCGAGCGCCGCGCGCCACAGCTCCTCGGCGCGCCCCAGGTCATGCTGCCAGGCTACGACGCGCGCCCGGCCAGCGAGCGCATCCGCCCGCTGGGGCGAGCGTGCCAGGACGGAGTCGAACAACGCCTCGGCCGCCCGGCGTCGGCCCGCCCAGGCGAGGACCGTCGCCTGCGACACCATGATGTCCTGGTCGCCTGGAGCGAGGCGGCGCAGCCGCGCGAAGCGCCCGAGCGAGCGGTCGAGCTCGCCGTCCCAGCTATCGAGCACCGCGACCCGGTAGAGGGCCGTCACGTTGAGCGAGTCGGTGGCGAGGACCCGCTCGTAGGCGGCCCGGGCGGCGGCGCGATCGCCGCGCCGAAACGCGCGCTCGCCCTGGGGGAGCTGGGCGACGAGCGGCGGGGTGAGGGCGAGGACGGCGACGGCCAGCACGTGAGCAAGCGTCCGGGCCGGGGCCCAGGGCTTTCGCGCTTCCCGTACCGTGAGCGGCGCCGGCGTCGCTGCGGTCATGTGGGGCCCTCAAGAGGTGACGTCATGCGCGCCCCGGGCGCGCCGCCCGAGGTGCACCGCCCCATACACATATGAGAGGGCACCTCCGTCACGCAATGCGTCGCGGCGCCCTGTCTCCGTCTCGCGGGGCGGCCCATCGCGCGCTTGGAAGGTGGCTCTCGCGCGCTCCCCTGCCCAAATTACCGACGCCCCCTTGAACCGAGAGCTGCACTCAGGACCGATGTCATCCGGCGACCGTAGCCCCCTGCGGCGCGAGCGACGACCGCCGTACCGCCGGTCGAGCTCATGGACCCGGCGGCCTGCGGGCGCCGGCTTGACGGTGGCGCTCTGGGTCGGCATGACGGTGAGCCCCCTCCCCGGCCAGACGCCGCCCTCCGATCAGGGCTTGCCGGGCCACATCGCCGCCGCGAAACGATGGCTCGAGAGCCGGGTGACGCCGAACCGGGTCGTGCCGAGTCCCGACGCGAGCCGCCGCGGGTTGCTCGTGAGCTACGAGCTGTCGCCTGCGGTGCAGCCGAGCGGCTACCACCGATCGGCGACGTACGACGACGCCGTCGCGGCGCTCGCCTTCCTTGCGACCGGTGATCACGATCGCGCGGCGTTCACGCTTCACGCGCTGACGCGGCTCCTCCGCCCCGACTCGAGCGTCTGGTTTACCTACAACACCGCGAACAACTGGCCCACCGAACGCGACCACGAGAGCGCGCTCGTGCGCGCGGGCACCGTGAGCTGGGTAGGGTACGCCCTCACTCTCTACGCGACGCGGCCGCCCGCTCCGGCACCAGGGACCGCGGCCGAGCGGGAGCGCACGCTATTCCTGTCTACGGCGAAGCAACTCGCGCACTACTTGATGTCCCTGCAGGTGAACGACTCGCTGGACCCGCGCGACGGCCTGCTCCGGCTGGGCTACGGTTGGATTACGCTCGCCTACGATACCGCTGCGCACCGCGTCGTCGAGCGGTACCGCGACAGCCCGGTCGGCGGCGTGAGTACCGAGAACAACATCGCCGCTTGGTTCTTCCTCCGTCGCCTGGGAGCGGTGAGCGGGGACCGAGCCGTGAGCGGCGTTGCCGAGCGGATTGGGCGCGCGTTGCCGGCGGCGGCGTGGAGCGACGAGTTGGGCCAGTTCATCGAGGGATTCGGGGATGACGGGACCAGCGACCCCGCCAAGGCGCTCGATTGCGCGTCTTTGGGCGCCCTGTTCCTCCTCGCCCAGGGCGATACCGTCCGGGCGCGCCGGGCCCTGGCCGCCGCCGAACGGTACTACGCAAGCCGCAGCGGCTCCGCCACTGGATATCGGCCCTACGCCGACCAACGCGTGTACGGGAACGAGGCGGTTGGTCGGTTCTTCTTCCCCGAGCGGCCGCAAACCGAGTGGCGCGAGCTGCCGGTGGTGTGGTCAGAGGGATCGCTCCAGGTCGCGCTCGCCTACCTGCGGCTGGGGCGACGCGACGAGGCGCGGCGCCTGCTCGACGGTGTCGACCCATTGCAGGAACGGACCGGGGGCGTGCGCTACGCCTCCCTGGACGTCCCCCACGAACTGGCCGACGTCGCGAGCGTCGCGGGATCCGCGTGGCTCATCCTCGTGGGGCGCGCACTCTCAGGGGACCCGTTGGCGCTCGAGGTTCTGAGGTGA
>DATLKW010000335.1:0-8766 GCA_035538175.1 Gemmatimonadales bacterium
TTGCGGGTGGAAGGGCGGGCGATCTATACGCCGAGCACTCAGGCGACCTTCGGCTCGAGCACCGCCACGCATCTGGTCGGCAGCGTCGGGCTTTCAGTCTTCCACTTGGGCGCGCTCCCTCCAGCAGCCCCACCGCCGCCCACCGTCCTCGCCCAGAAAGCCGTGAAGTGTCCGAATCCGCCGCCCGGCGCGATCCTCGACGCCGAGGGTTGCCCGATCGACTCCGATGGGGACGGCGTGCCCGACGGCATCGATCAATGCCCCAACACGCCCAAGGGCGCCGTGGTCGACGCCAAGGGCTGCCCCATCGACTCCGACGGCGACGGCGTACCGGACGGGATCGACCAATGCCCCAACACTCCGCCCGGCACCAAGGTCGATGCCGTCGGCTGTCCGCTGAAGGTCGAGGCCGTGGCCCCGCCCCCACCGCCTCCGGACACGCAACCGAAGGCGGCACCCCCACCCCCAGCGCCAGCGCCAAAGTGCCCGCCGCCCCCCCCCGGCAGCGTGGTGGATGAGAACGGCTGCCTGGTCCTGTTCACCCCGGACGCCGTGCGCTCGCCTGCACCCGGCGCGCCGCCCCGGCCTACACTGATCCTGCGCGGCGTGAACTTCGAGACGGGGCGCTCCACCCTCACGCGGGACTCCTACCTCGTCCTCGACGCGGTCGCGGCGTCCCTCGTCGCGAATCCGGAGATTCGGATCGAAGTCGCCGGGTACACGGATAGCACCGGGAGGAAGTACCCGAACCTCCGGCTCTCCCAGGCGCGGGCCGCCGCGGTGCGCTTCTACCTCGCGCGCAAGGGCGTGCTCCCGGCGCGGATGGTCGCGAAGGGGTATGGGGCCTCGAACTACCTCGTGCCCAACGCCACGGCGGACGGCCGGGCCCAGAACCGGCGCGTGGAGTTGCACAAGCTGCCCTGAGGTCGCGACGGGGGGCGCGGTTCGATATTTTGCCCCCCCGATGAATCTCGCCCACCACCCAGCGCGCGCGAGGCTTGCGTGGCTTGCGCTTGCCTGCGGCGCGCTCGCCGTGCCCGCGTCCCCCGGTCCGGCGGCCCAACGCCCGCGGCCGCCCGCCCGGCGCGCCACGGCTTCCCGCGGGCCGCGTATTCCTACGCCCCGCTCGGTGCTCGGGTTCGACCCGGGCGACGACCGCCGCCTCGCCGACTGGGCGACCCTGCTGCGCTACTACCAGGCCCTCGCGCGCTCGAGCGATCGCGTGCGCTACCGCGTCCTGGGGACGACGACGCTCGGCGCCCCGCTCGTCGCGCTCGCGATCTCAAGTCCCGAGAACCTGAAGGGGCTCGAGCGCTACCGGGCACTCAATGCTCGCCTCGCGGATCCCCGGACCGCCAAACGACCGCAGGACGTGGACGATGCCCTGCGCGGCGGCAAGACGATCGTCCTCATCACCTCGGGGATTCACTCGAACGAGGTCGGCGGGCACCTGTCGCCCCTCGTCCTCGCCCACCGGCTCGCCACGGACACCGGCGCCGCGACCCGCGCGATTCTCGACAACGTGATCTTGTGGCTCGTCCCCTCGCTCAATCCCGACGGTGTCACCACCGTGGCCCGGTGGTACGCCCGCACCGTCGGGACCCCGGCCGAGGGGACCGATCCCCCCGAGCTGTATCACGCCTACGCGGGGCACGACAACAACCGCGATTGGTACGCCTTCACGCAGGTCGAGACGCAACTGGTGGTCGACTCGATCTACAACGTGTGGCACCCCCAGATCGCGCACGACATCCACCAGCAGGACAGCGACGGCTCGCGCCTCTTCCTGCCCCCGTACCTCGACCCGATCGAACCGAACGTCGATCCGCTGCTCGTCGACGGGGTGAACGCGCTCGGAACGGCGATCGCGTGGGAACTCGCGGGGGAAGGGAAGACCGGGATCGCGATCAACGCGCTCTACGACGCCTGGACGCCGGCTCGCGCCTACCAGCACTACCACGGCGGCGTGCGCATCTTGTCGGAGGCCGCGAGCGCCAATCTCGCGTCACCGCTCGACGTGCCGTTCGATCGCCTCGCACCGCGCGGGCGGGGCTTCAATCCCCAGGAGCGCTCCTGGAACTTCACCCACCCGTGGCCCGGCGGTCGCTGGACGCTGCGCGACATCGTGGGATATCAGACCGACGCCGCGTACGCCCTCTTGCGCAACGCCGCCCGCTATCGCGACCGCTGGCTCGCAAACTTCCTCGCGGTCGAGACGCACGCCGTGCACGGGTGGAGCGGGTGGCCGTACGCGTACGTCATTCCCCCCGCGCGCGCGGACTCCGTCGGCCTCGCGACCCTGCTCGGGATCCTGCACCGCGGGCAGGTGGAGGTGCGCACCGCGCTCCACCCCATCACGCTCGGCAGCCAACACTTCGCCGCCGGCAGCTACGTCGTCGTCTTGCGGCAGCCGTACGCCGCGTTCGCGAAAACGCTGCTCGAGCCGCAACACTACCCCGATCTACGGCTCTATCCGGGGGGCCCGCCCCTGCCCCCCTACGACGTCACGGCGCACACCCTCCCGCTCTTGATGGGCGTGCCCGCGGCGGTCGCGCACGACTCGCTCCACATCGCGCTCTCACCCCCGATCGAGCCGGCCAACGCGAGCCTGGGCGTCCCGGGATTCACCGGACCCGACGCGCCGCGGATCGGCGTCTATCGCTCCTACGCCGCGGCGATCGACGAGGGGTGGACGCGCTGGGTGTTCGACACGTGGAAAGTGCCGTACGGGTCGGTCGTCGACTCGGTCGTGCGGGCGGGGAAGTTGCGCGACGCCTTCGACGTCATCGTGCTCCCCGACGAGGGCCCGCACGACCTCCTCAACGGCGTGCCGCCCGTCTACCCGGCCCCCTACCCTGGCGGCCTCGGCGCGGACGGCGTCAAGGCGCTCCGCCAATTCGTCGAGCGCGGCGGCACCCTCGTCGTCTTGAACGACGCGAGCCGGTTCGCCATCGAGCAATTGCTCCTCCCCGTCCGGAACGTCCTCGAAGGCGTGGCCGACGACGAGTTCTACGCTCCGGGCTCGATCTTTCGCCTCGACCTGGACACCACGGACCCGATCGCGCGGGGAATGCCGGCGCAGAGTATCGCCTGGTACGAGTCAGGACCGGCGTTCGCCGTGCTCGATTCGAGCGCCGTCAAGGTCGTGGGCCGCTACCCTGAGGACGCCGACAAGGTGCTCTTGTCGGGGTGGGTGCTCCATGCCGAGCGGGTGGCGGGACGGGCGGCACTCGTGGTGGTGAAGGTGGGGGAGGGCCGGGTGGTGCTGTTCGGATTTCGGCCCCAGTACCGGGGCCAGAGCATCGCGACTTACCCCTTACTGTTCAACAGCTTGCGACTGACCGCCAAGTAGCGTGACTTAGGTCTCTTGTCTGATTTCCGGTCGGCTCCTATCCTGTAGGCCCTCTTATGGTTGTGGTCCGGCAGGCAGGCACCCTCTTGCTGGCCGCGCTCGTCATGAGTCGCGGCCTTTTTGCGCAGGATAGCACCACCGCGAGTCCCACCCCGACCCCGGCGGCCGAGGCAACGCCCCTCGACCCGGCCCTCGACCCGGCGCGGGTCGGCACGACGGCTGCAGACGAAGTGAAAGTGCTCCTGCGTCCCGTCGAGATCCGCTACATGCATCAAGAGGACGTGCTCATCCCGCGGACCGCCAACATCAAGGGCCTGTACGTGAACGCCTGGGCGTTCGGGTCGAATAAGCTCTGGCAGCTCGTGCACCTCGCGGACGAGACCGAGGTCAACGCCTTCGTGGTGGACGTGAAGGACGACACCGGGTGCCTGCTCTACCCGTCAGCCGTTCCCACGGCCCAGCTGATCGGCGCCAACGCGTGCGTCCGCGCGAAAGACGTGCGCGCGCGGCTCGACACGCTCCAAGCGCACGGCATCTACCCGATCGCGCGCATCGTGGTCGCGAAGGATCCGCTCCTGGCGGAGCGCAAACCCAGCTGGTCGGTGAAGGACCGCACCTCGGGCAGCCTGTGGCGCGACCGTATCCACATCGCGTGGGTGGACGCCTACAACGACTCCGTGTGGATCTACTCCGCTCAACTCGCCGCGGAAGCGGTGCACCTGGGTTTCCGCGAGGTGCAGTTCGATTACGTGCGCTTCCCCGACGAGCCGCGCGAGCGCATGGCGACGGCGATTTTCCCCGCGCACCGGGCGGGCGAGACCCAACGCGAGGCGGTCCGCGAACACGTGGCGCTCTTGAAGGACCGGCTGCGGCCGCTCGCCGTGCCGGTCACGTTCGACATCTTCGGGCTCACCGCCTCAGCGACGTCGGGAGACTTGGGGATCGGTCAGGTGTGGGAGGATTTCGCGCGCGTGGCTGACGTGCTTCTGCCGATGGTCTATCCGAGTCACTACTATCGCGGGGCGTTTGGGTACGCCTGGCCGAACGGCGAGCCCTATCGCGTGGTGCGGAGCGCGCTCACCGACGCGCTCGCGCGCTCGCGCCCGCTCATGGGCGCGGCCGAGATCCGTCCCTTCCTCCAGGCGTTCACACTCGGCCGCCGGCGCCCGCGCTACACCCCGTTCGAGATCCGCGAGCAGATCCGTGCGACGGAGGACTTGGGGATCACGTCGTGGGTGCTGTGGAACCCCCGCAGCGTGTATCAGCGCGGCTCGTTGCGGCCGAAGGCCGCGGCGGAGGGCGGCGCCCCGGAGCCTACCTTGCCGGGGACGAACGGCAGCGGGGGACGCTAGGACGCTCGCGTCGCCCGGGCCTGCGCTCAGGCGGGGGGCTGCGCGAGCGCCATCCCCGGGAGCCACTCCGTGATGTAGCCCGCGATCGCCGACGCGGCGACCGTGTAGGGATTAGCGAGGTACAACTGCCCTGGCCCCGAGCGGCCAGGAAAGTTGCGGTTGATGGCGCTGATCGTCACTTCGTCCCGCGTCTTTGACACGCCCGGTCCCGCGTTGATGCACGCCCCGCACGACGGCTCGAGAAACGTCGCGCCCACCTGGCGGAACACCTCGAGGTAGCCGCGCTCCTCACAGTAGCGCTTGACGTCCTGCGAGCCGCATTGAATGTAGAAACGCACCCAGGGCGCGACGCGCTCGCCGCGCGCGACCGCCTCCTCGAGCACGCGCGCGTACATGTCCATGTCCTCCTTCTTCCCCGCCGTGCACGACCCCGCGTACGCGATGTCCACGCGCAGGCGCGTCGCGCCGTCGATGGGGCGGCCGTTGCCGGGATCTCCTGGGAGCGCCACCATCGGGCGGATCGCCGTCGCGTCGATCTCGATCACCTGGCAGTAGACCGCGTCCGGATCGCTTGCGAGCCCGCGGCAGCGCCGCGCCGCCTCGGCGCGCGACAGCCCGCGATAGGCGACAAGGTAGTCCACAGTCTTCTCATCGGGCGCCACGTAGCCTGTGAACCCCCCGACCTCGGCCGTCATGTTCGTCATCGTGGCCCGCTCGTCTACTGACAGCGCCTCGACAGCATCGCCGCAGTATTCGACCAGCTTGCCGATCGCCTGCCCGCTCTTCACGTAGGGGTGGCGCAGGATCTCGAGCATGAAGTCTTTCGCCGTGACGTTCTCGGGCTTCTCGCCGCGCACCACCACCTTCACCGTGTCCGGCACGGTGAGTCGCACGTCCTTCGTGATCCAGGAGTTGAAGATCGCGGTCGTGCCGACGCCGAACGCCACGCACCCGACCGCCCCGGCGTGCGGCGTGTGGGAGTCCGAGCCGATGATGATCGTGCCGGGCTCGGCGTGCCCCTCCAGGATCTTCGAGTGGCAGATCGCCTCGGCGCCGTGCGCCCCGAGCCGCAGCTCGCCGTACAGCTTGATGCCCTGCCGCTCGGCGAAGACCCGCTGCTTCTTCTCGAGCTCGAGCGCGACGTCGAGCAGGCCCTCCTTCACCCGCTCCGGGGTCATCGCCTCGCCCAGGAACGTGAGGTGGTCGCGAAACATCAGGACGGACTCGGGATCGACGACCTTCTCGTCGGGGCCGACGAGCTGCTCGAAGAAGATCGCCGCCATGGGCGTCACGTACTCGTGGCTGAAGCGGAGGTCGGTGACGACAAACCCTTCGTCTCCGGGCTGCACGGCCGGGACCCCGACCGCCCCGCGTGCCGGGTCCACGGCCCAGTGGCGGGCGATGATCTTCTCGCCGAGCGTCATCGGCCGCGGCCGAGTGGCGGGGGGCGTGAGGCGGACGCTCCCCTGGAGGCGGGCGACGTTGTAGTTGAAGAGGCCGCCGTACTCGACGATGCCGCGGGTGATCTCGCCTTCGCCGCGGGTGAAGGCGGCGAGCGGGATCGGCTCGCCCCGGCGCACGCGGTCGATCAAGCTGAAGTCCGTCGTCGTGAAGATCCCGAGGTTCTGGCAGTTCTCCCGGTAGATGCGCTCGAGATTCTCGGCGACGACGAGCTTGATGCCGGCGCACATCTCGGCGTACGGTGACTGCTCGCGCGAGGACCCCTTGCCGCGCCGCTTCCCGCTCACCGAAGCGACGAAGCCCCCGCCTTTCACCGCGCCGCGGGTAATCGGGAACGCGTCGCCGCACTTCAGCCCCAGATACGGGAAGTCGCCGAGCGTCTCGTCGTAGTAGTAACAGATGTAGGCGGGGGTGATTTCGTCGGTCGAGATGTCGTCGCGCAGCGGGATGGAGGGATCCCACGCCACGTCCTCGCCCGCGAGCTGGCGGCGCACGAGCTCGGCGTCCGTCGCGAGGAACAGCACCCGTCCCGAGAGCCGCACCTCGTCGGGCAGCTTCCGGACCGGACGCGACCGGAGCGACGCAATCATGCCCGAAAGATGACCCCTTGCGAGAGGTCGATCAAGCGGATTTCCTTGGAACGCTCGTCACGTCGAGGAGCGTACGCGATGCGGATCACGACCGCGCTCGTCTGGGGCTCGGTGACTGCGACGGCCTGCCGAGGCGCTCCCGCCTCGGGCGCGAGGCCCGTGTCGCCCGCCACTCGCGCCCCGGCATCCGTCCCGCCGCTCCCGGCCCCGAACCAGGCTGCCATGGATGCGCACGTGCGCTACCTCGCCGACGATCTGCTCGAGGGCCGAGCGCCCGCGACCCGGGGCGGCCGGCTCGCGGCCGCATACGTGGCGAGCGAGTTCGAGTCCCTGGGGCTCGGACCCGCCGCGGTCGATGGCTCCTACTTCCAGCCCGTCGCCCTCGTCGGCCTGACCGGGCGCGCCACGCTCGCCTGGGGCTCGCCGGGCGCGACCGCGGCCCTCCATCCGCTGGACGACTTCGTCGCGTGGGCGGAGCGGGCGGAACCCCACGTAGCGGCGGACGCCGAGCTCGTCTTCGTCGGGTACGGGATCCAGTCCCCCGAGTGGCGTTGGGACGACTACAAGGGCCTGGACGTCTCGGGCAAGGTCTTGCTCATGCTCGTCAACACGCCCGGGCTCGCGGATTCGACGGTGTTCAACGGGCGCGCGCTCACCTACTACGGGCGCTGGACCTACAAGCTCGAGGAGGCGGCCCGCCGCGGCGCCGTGGGCGCGCTGCTCGTGCACACCACCGAGAGCGCTACGTACGGGTGGGAGGTGGTGCGAGGCTCCTGGTCGGTGGAGCAGTTCAAGCTCGATCGCCCCGTCACCCCAAGTCTCGCGTTCGCCGGCTGGGTGACGCACGACGCCGCGGCGGCCGCCCTCGCGCGCGCCGGTCTCGGCCTCGATTCGCTCACGCGGGCCGCGGCCGGCCGCGACTTCCGGCCGGTCGCGACCGGGCTCCGCGTCGCGATCGATATCGCGAGCACCGTGCGGCACGTGCACTCAGAGAACGTGGTCGCCCGGATCCCGGGGGCCGATCCCGTCCTTGCGCGAGACGCCGTGATCTTCACGGCCCACTGGGATCACAAAGGGATCGGGCCGGCCGAGGGCGGCGACTCGATTTACCACGGCGCCGAGGACAACGCGTCTGGCGTGGCGGCGATACTCGCCGCAGCCGAGGCGCTCGCGCGCAGCGGCGCCAACCCTCGACGGACGATCCTGTTCATCGCCACGACGGCGGAGGAGAGCGGGCTGCTCGGCAGCGAGGCCTACGTGCGTGAGCCCCTCGTCCCACTCGCCCAGACCGCGGCGGTGCTCAACGTGGACGTCGCGAACGTGCGCGGCGCGACGCGAGACATCGACGCCCTGGGGCTCGAGCGCTCGACGCTCGGCGCCACGTTCGAGGACGCCGCCCGCGCAGAGTCCCTCATCGTCGTGCGCCAGCCGGACGTACGGGGCGCGTTCTATCGGTCCGATCATTTCCCGTTTGCGCGCGCGGGCGTCCCGGCCCTGTCGATCGAGCCGGGCATCGACTTCGTGGGCCGACCCCCCGGGTGGGGCAGGGAAGAATCGGAGCGCTACACCCGCGAGCGCTATCACCGGCCGAGCGACCGCTACCGCGCCTCGTTTCGCTACGACGGGATGGCGCAGCAAGTGCGCGTCGCAGTGCGGGTGGCGCTCGCCCTGGCGAATGCGCCCACCCTGCCCCAATGGCTTCCGCGCTCCGAGTTCCAGCGACCGCACGCCCCGGCGAAGCCCTAACTGCAGTCGATTGCAGCGCTCGTAACTCGCTGTCAGAGCTGGTGATGGAACGCCGCCCTCGCGGGAGCCGGTTGCCTCTGGCCGACGGGCAGAGCGCTCGTTAGTTTGCGCCCGCTTTTTGACAGCTGCCTCCCCGCACCTCGGAGCGCACGCCTGGACGTTCCAACCTCCCATCGGCTGCCGCTGTCGTGGTTAGTGGAGGCGGCCAGCCCTCCGCTGGTGTACCGAGCCTACGTCGACGTGGTGCCGGAAACCGCCCGGGATC
>DATLKW010000336.1:0-3473 GCA_035538175.1 Gemmatimonadales bacterium
AACGATGGCCATTCTGAGGATTTCGTCTTCACCGAGGTGGATCGGCACGTGAGCGCCGGCGTCCAGCTCACGGAACGTCGTGGGGACGCGCGAGCGACCGCTTGGGGGTCGCCGCCGTGCGCCACGGCCTTTCCGCCGATCACCGCGCCTACCTGGCCGCCGGCGGGGTAGGGTTCCTGCTGGGGGACGGTCGGCTCACCTACGCCGCCGAAACGATTCTTGAGGGCTACTATCGCGTACAGCTTGGCCCCTACGTCCAAGTGGGCCCGGACGTGCAGTTCGTCGCCAACCCCGGCTACAACCACGATCGCGGACCAGTCACGGTCGTGAGCCTTCGGCTCCACCTTCGGTACTGATGCCCCACGCGCCACGGGGACGCGCCGCGATGACGTTTGCGCTCGCCGCGATCACGGGGCGGGGCGGTGAGGCCCGGCGATGACCGCCGCCCCCCCCCCACCCGTTGGGCGCGCGCCCGGCCCCCCCTCGGCCCCCGGACGCTGGGATGCTGCGCGGCTGCAGGAGGCGGCCCGCGCGCCCCGGGACGCGGCGCTCAACCTTTGCGGCTCCGCCGCCGAGGGCCTGACCCAGGCCGAGGCCGAGCGCCGCCTCGCGCTCTCCGGTCCGAACGAGATCGCCACCCATCGGCCCGTCGGCTGGTTCGGACGCCTGCTCCACGCCCTGCGCAATCCCCTCGTCGTCCTGCTCGGAATCCTCGCCGCCGTCTCGCTCGCCACGGGCGACGTCCGGGCCGCGATCGTCATGTTCATGATGATCGTGCTCGGCGTCTCGCTCCGCTTCGTGCAGGAATCGCGGGCGGACGCCGCCGCGGCCGCGTTGCGTGCCATGATCCGTGTGACTGCGACGGCGCTGCGCGACGGGCAGCCGCGCGAAGTGCCTCTGCGCGACATCGTCCCCGGCGACGTCGTCGTGCTGGCCGCCGGCGACATGATCCCCGCCGACGTCCGGTTGCTGTCGGCCAAGGACCTGTTCGTCAGCCAGTCGAGCCTCACGGGCGAGTCCCTTCCCGTGGAGAAGGGCGAGGCGCTCGCCGGGACGCCGGAGCGATCGCCGCTCGAAAGCCCGAACCTCTGCTTCCTGGGCACGAGCGTGCAGAGCGGGACCGCCAGCGCCGTCGTGGTCGAAACCGGGGAGCGCACCCTGTTCGGCACCATGGCCCGCGCCATCGCGCGGGCCGCCCCCGAAACGGCGTTCGACCGCGGCATCAATCGCTTTACCTGGCTCATGATTCGCTTCATCGCGGTCATGGTGCCGGTGGTCTTCCTCATCAACGGCCTGACCAAGCATGACTGGCACGAGGCGTTCTTCTTCGCCCTCGCCGTCGCCGTGGGACTGACGCCCGAAATGCTCCCCATGATCGTCTCCGTGTGCCTCTCCAAAGGGGCCATGGCCATGTCGCGCAAGCGCGTCATCGTCAAGCGCCTGAACGCGATTCAGAACTTCGGGGCCATGGATGTCCTCTGCACGGATAAGACGGGGACGCTCACCATGGACACCGTGATCCTCGAGCGGCACTGCGACGTGCAGGGCAACGAGAGCCACCGCGTCCTCGTCGACGCGATGCTCATCAGCCACCTGCAGACCGGCCTCAAGAGCACTCTCGACCAGGCGATCCTGCGGAAGCGCGAGGACCATCCCGAGGTGACGCTCGACGGGTACCGCAAGGTCGATGAGATGCCCTTCGACTTCTCGCGCAAGATCATGTCGATCGTGGTGGATGAACCGGACGGCCGACGGCGACTGCTCGCCAAAGGGGCGCCCGAGGAGATCCTGCGCCGGTCCACGTTCTTTGAGGCCGAGGGCGAGATCTTCCCCGTGCCGGCGGGGTTCGCGGAGGACCTCCGCGAGCAGTGCGACGCGCTCAGCGCCGACGGCTTCCGGGTGCTGGCCGTGGCGTACCGCGTGGTGACGCCCAAGCCCGCCTACGGCAAGGACGACGAATGCGAGTTGGTGCTCATCGGCTACGTCGCCTTCCTCGACCCGCCGAAGGAGACCGCGGCGCCGGCGATCGCGGCCCTGCGCGAGCACGGCGTCAACGTCAAGATCCTCACCGGGGACAACGAGCTCGTCACCCGCGCGATCTGCAAGCACGTGGGCTTGAAGCGGCAGCGCGTGCTGCTCGGGTCGGAGGTGGCGCGCATGAGCGATGCCAAACTCGCCGAAGCGGTGGAGCGCACCACCCTGTTCGCGCGCCTGTCCCCGACCGACAAGGAGCGCATCATCCAGGCGCTGCAGGCAGGGCGCCACGTCGTCGGCTTCTTAGGCGACGGGATCAACGACGCGGCCGCGCTGCGGGCGGCCGACGTCGGGATCTCGGTCGACACGGCCGTGGACGTGGCGAAAGAGTCGGCCGACATCATCCTCCTCGAAAAGAGCCTGCTCATCCTCGAGGAAGGGGTGCTCGAGGGCCGCAAAGTGTTCTCGAACGTGCTCAAGTACATCCGCATGGGGGCGAGCTCGAACTTCGGCAACATGTTCAGCGTGCTCGGCGCCAGCGCGCTCCTGCCGTTCGTCCCCATGGCCCCGCTGCAGGTGCTCACCAACAACATGCTGTACGACTTCTCCCAGGTGCCGATCCCGACCGACAACGTCGATCCCGAGCAGATTGCCCGACCCCGGCCTTGGGACATCGGGGAGATCGCCCGCTTCATTCTCGCGATCGGGCCGATCAGCTCGATCTTCGACTATACCACGTACGCCGTGATGTACTTCCTCTTTAAGGCGAACACGCCGGCGCAGGCGGCGCTATTCCAGACCGGATGGTTCGTGGAATCGCTGATGACGCAGACGCTCATCATCCACGTCATCCGGACGAACAAAGTCCCCTTCCTCCAGAGCCGACCGAGCGCCCCGCTCGTCGCCACGACCATCGCCGTCATGGCGGTGGGCCTCTGGCTCCCAGTGTCTCCGCTCGGCCCCGCGCTCGGCTTCGTTCCGCTTCCGGCGCTCTACTGGCCGATCCTCGCCTTGACCCTCCTCTGCTATCTCGCGCTGACGCAGCTCGTCAAGCACGTGTTGTCGCGACGGCGCTGGATCTAAGGCGGCCTCGTGGTGGTCGAGGGCCACGCCTCACCGATCAACCCGGGCGAATCCGTCGACCTGGGAGGCGCAGCGCCGCTCGCGACTCTCGGCGCTCCATGTCCGATGGGAGAGGTACTCGGGCCGTTCGAGAACGCGAAAACACCGAGCGCCCTCGGCGGGGTCGTCGTCGCGCACATAGCGCTGCCCGGGGTTGCCGCTTCGAACGGCACTCCACTAAGTTAGGCGAACGGCGGGAGGCGCTGCGGGCAGTGGCTTTTTAACACCACCATTGACACCACGCTGTAGGACCTCCGGACCGACGCTGTAAGTTGTTGTCGCACCTATGGTGGCTGTAGCTCAATCGGTTAGAGCGCTGGACTGTGGCTCCAGAGGTTGCGGGTTCGATTCCCGTCAGCCACCCTGCCGTCGGATTC
>DATLKW010000337.1:0-19883 GCA_035538175.1 Gemmatimonadales bacterium
GGGCCGCGCGCGCGCCCGCGTGGTATCGCGCCGGGCCGTCGTGTCTCGCTTGGCCGTCGTGTCGCGCAACCGCTTGAGCGAGTCCGCGACGGCACGTGCCCGCGCCTGCAGCGAGTCGAACTTCGCCGGCGGGTAGAGCGCCCGCACCGGGACGCGCGCCGAGTCGGGCAGGGCGAGCACCCGCACGGCGCTCGTGTCCGGAGGACGCCGAGGGTCGAGCGGCGCCGAAAACGTCGCCCGCAGCGTCACCGAGTCGATCGGCTCCACCGCGCGCAGCCGCGGGCCGACCGTGTCGTGCACAAACGCCCACAGGAGCGCGCGCCCGGTCGAATCGACGGTCACGGTGAGCGTATCGAACGCTTCGCGTCGGTCTGCGTGCCGGTTGTTGTTCTGGTCCTGAATTCCCCAGACGAGATAACGGCCCGACGGGATCATCGGGAGGCGGAAATCGCCGGCCGAGTCGGTCAGGGTGACGTAGGCGATCGTGTCCGGCAGCGGCGCGGCCCGGATCACCGCCTCGGTCAGGATGTGCTGCTCCACCCAGTGCAGCACCGTCCCCGTGAGCGTCGCCTGGGGCAGGGCAGGGCCCGTGGAGAAGACGATCGTCTTACCGGTCTTCAACACGTTACGACGCAGGTCGGTGATGCCGGGCAAGAGCTGCAGATGATAGACCCGATCCCGTTTCCACCCTTCTTCCGGGGCCACGTGGATCGACGTGCGGTGCCAGGAGACCTTGACCTTGCCCCCCACCGGGGAGAGCACGACCCGCTGCGCCAGGCCCACAATCGCGCCCCCGGCACCGGCTCGCTGCGGCATCTCGTCGATCACTTCGTCAAACTGCACGACGGCATCGCCGCTGAGATCGGGGACCACGGCGCCCGACTCGGGGACCGTGCGCTGGATCGCGGGCGGCGTCGTGCGGAGCGGTCCGCCCGGCGGCTCGCCCGTCTGCGCGCAGGCTCCCGCGCCGACGAGGACGCTCAGGAGCAGCCGAGCGCTCGGAGCTTGTCGGCGAGCAGCTGCCGCTGGTCGCGCCACGCCCGCTCCTTCTCGCGCTCCTTGGCGACCACGTCAGCGGGCGCCCGCGCGACGAACTGCTGGTTCCCGAGCTTCGCCTCGAGCCCCGTCAGCTGCTGCTCGAGGCGGGTGAGCTCGCCCGACAGGCGCCGGCATTCCTGCCCCACGTTGATGGCCTCGCCCAGCGCGACGAACAGCTCGCTGCCGTCCCCGAAGAGCGCGTACGCCCCCACCCCCCTCGCCCCCCCGTCGAGCGCGAGCTCCTCGATCTGCGCCAGGCGCTTGATCGTCTCGCGCTCGGCCTCAAAGACGCCCCGAGCATCGCGGCCCCGCGGCGTGATGGTCGCGCGGATGCGCGCCTTGGGCGGCACGCGATACTCGGCGCGGATCACCCGCACTTTCTCGACTACCTGCCGGACGAGGAGGAACTGCCGATCGAGCTCCGCGTCGACCAGCGCCGGGCGGAACGCGGGCCACGGCGCCGCCGCCAAGAGCTCGCCCTCCGCGCGCCCGGGCAGCTTCTGCCACAGCGCCTCGGTGATGAACGGCACCACGGGATGCAAGAGCCGCAGCGCCGTGTCGAAGCAGTGCGCGAGCACCGAGTGCGCCGCGGCAGCCGTTCGCTCGTCGCCCGCGAGGCGCGGCTTCACCGCCTCGACATACCAGTCGGCGAGCTCCCCCCACACGAACTCGTAACACCGCTTCGCCGCCTCGTCGAGCTTGAACTCCTCCAAGTACGCCGTCACCGCCCGCACCGCCTCGTTCGCGCGCAGCACGATCCACCGGTCCGCGAGCGGCAACCCGGAGATGTCGTAGGCCTCCAGTGGCTGGACCCGCTCGGGGAGCTGCGCCAGGACGAACCGCCCGATGTTCCACAACTTGTTCGCGAAGTTCCGCCCCGGCGAGAACGTCGTGTCGAGATCGTTGGGGTCGAGAAGCACGTCGGAGCCGAGCGAGCTGCCGGCGATCAGCATCCAACGCAGCGCATCGGCGCCGTACAACCGCACCACGTCGAGCGGGTCGATCCCGTTGCCGAGGGACTTGGACATCTTCCGGTGCTGCGTGTCGCGCACCGTGCCGTGCAGATACACGGTCGTGAACGGCAGCCGCCCGTCCATGAAATGGACGCCGGCCATGAGCATCCGCGCGACCCAGAAGAAGATGATCTCGGGCGCCGTCACGAGCGTATGGCCGGGATAGAATCGCCCGAGGTCGGCGGTCTGGTCGGGCCAGCCCAAGGTCGCGAACGGCCAGAGCCAGGACGAGAACCACGTATCCAGCACGTCGGGATCCTGCTCCACCGGCCCGCCACATTTGGGGCAGCGCGCGGGGTCCGCCCGATCGGCCCACCGGTGCCGGCACTTGGTACAGGTGAACACCGGGATCCGGTGCCCCCACCACAACTGGCGCGAGATGTTCCAGTCCCGGATGTGCTCCATCCATTGCTCGAAGGTCGCGTGCCAGCGCTCGGGCACGATTTGGAACTCGGCGCGCCGGTAGGCGGCGAGCACCGGCTCGGCCAGGGGTTGCATGCGCACGAACCATTGGTCGGACAGGCGCGGCTCGACGATCGTGTCGCAGCGGTAGCAGCGGCGCGGCGCGTACGGGTGTGGCTCGACCTTCTCGAGCAACCCTTGGGCCGTGAGCAGCCGGACGATCTCGGCGCGCGCGGCGAAGCGATCGAGTCCCGCGAGCGGCGGCGGCACACGGGTCGGATGCTCCATCCGGCCCTCCGGCGTCATCACGAGCGGCATCTCGAGCGCGTGCCGCAGCCCGATCTCGAAATCGGCCGCATCATGCGCGGGCGTCACCTTCACCACGCCGGTGCCGAAGGCGGGATCGACGGCCTCGTCGGCGATGATCGGGATCGCCACGTTCGCGATCGGCACCTGCGCCGTCTTGCCCACGAGCCGCACGTAGCGCCGGTCCTTCGGGTGCACGGCGATCGCCGTGTCGCCGAGGATCGTCTCGGGCCGGGTCGTCGCCACGGTCACGTGGCCGGCCGGGTCGTCGGGCACGGGATAGCGGACGTAATAGAGCTTCCCCGCCTCCGGCGTCTCCGGCGCCTCGGCCTCCTCATCGGACAGCGCTGTGAGGCAGTGCGGACACCAGTGGATCACGCGGTGGCCGCGATAGATCAGCCCTTCCTCCCACAACCGGACGAAGGTCTCGCGCACCGCCTGCGAATACGCCGGGTCCAGCGTGAAACGCGTGCGGCTCCAGTCGCAGGAAGACCCGAGCTCCTTGAGCTGCGCGAGGATCGCGTTCCCGGTCTCGCGCACGAAGGCCCACACGCGCTCGACGAACGCCTCGCGCCCGACGTCAAAGCGGGTCTTGCCTTCCTTCGCGATCAGCCGCTCGACGACATTCTGGGTCGCGATCCCGGCGTGGTCGGTGCCCGGCAGCCAGAGCGCCTCGCGTCCGCGCATCCGCTCGAACCGGATGAGCACATCCTGCGTGACGTTGTTGAGCCCCTGGCCCATGTGGAGCACCGCCGTGACGTTGGGCGGCGGCATCACGATGACGTAGGGGCGCTTCGGCGAGTCGACCCGGGCGTGGAACACGCCCGCCTCGACCCAGCGCGCGTACAGCTCGCGCTCGACGGCTCGGGGATCGTACTGCGGCGGCAGCTCGAAGCGAGGGTGCGGCATTCCTTATAATAAGGCGCAGGGGCAGTCCCCAGCCTCCTGCCCCCGGAGCGGCGCCGGGCCGTCTGTCCGCTCGCACGCGGCGTCGCTAGAATACGCTCCGATGGCCGACGACTCCAACGTGCTCCCCACAAGCCGGTTCGCCCGCTGGATCGCGGTCGCCGGGGCGATCCTCCTTGCCGTCGCGCTCTACTTCCGCGACGGACGCCGCGCGCCGCCGCTCACGGCGAGCCCGGCGGCCCCGGTCGCGCCGGCCAGCGGACCGTCCCCGCGTTGACCTGATGGTCGCCGCCGAAATCCGCCTCACGCTCCCCGACGGGAGCGAGAAACGCATCCCCCAGGGCTCGACGGGCACCGACCTCGCCCGGGCGATCGGGCCGGGGCTCGCCAAGGCCGCCCTTGCCATCCGGGTGAACGGCGAGGTCCGAGACCTCGCGCGCCCCCTCCCCGACGGCGCGCGCGTCGCCATCCTGACGGACAAGGACCCCCAAGCGCTCGAGGTCCTGCGCCACTCCTCGGCACACGTGCTTGCGACGGCCGTGCGGCAACTGTTCCCGCACGCACAGATCGGCTTCGGCCCCCCGATCGAGGACGGCTTCTACTACGATTTCGCCGTCCCCGCGCCCTTCACCCCCGACGACCTGGCGCGCATCGAAGCGAAGATGCGCGAGGTCGCGGCGGCGGATTACCCCTTCGTGCGCGAGGAGGTGGACCGGGCCGAGGCGAAGCGCCGCTTCGTCGACGATCCCCTCAAGCTCGAACGCATCGACGACCTGGGCCCCAACGAGGTCATCTCGGTCTACACCGACGGGCCGTTCGTCGACCTGTGCCGCGGTCCGCACGTACCCAGCACCGGGCGCCTCAAGCACTTCAAGCTGCTGCACGCCGCGGGCGCCTATTGGCGCGGCGACGAGCGCCGGCAGATGCTGCAGCGCATCTACGGCACCGCGTGGTTCACGAAAGACGAGCTCGACGCCTACCTGCGGCGGCTCGAGGAGGCGAAGAAACGCGACCACCGCATCCTCGGCAAGCAGCTCGATCTGTTCTCGATTCAGGAGGACGTGGGCCCGGGCCTGATCCTCTGGCATCCCAAAGGCGCCATGCTGCAGTTCCAGCTGCGGCGCTTCATCGAGGACACGATCCTCGCGCGCGGCTACTCGCTCGTGTACACGCCCAACGTGACCCGCGAGGAACTGTTCCTGCGCTCCGGCCACCTCCCGCTGTACGCGGCGAACCAGTTCCCCCCGATGGCCGCGGGGGAGGGGGAGTCCGAGACCGTGCGCTATCGGGTGAAGCCCATGAACTGCCCGATGCACATCCTCATCTATGCCTCGCGACAACGCAGCTACCGCGACCTCCCGATCCGTCTCGCGGAGATCGCCAACGACTACCGCAACGAGCGCTCCGGGACGCTCCACGGCATGTTGCGCGTGCGCGGGCTCACGATGGATGACGCGCACATCTTCCTGCGCGAGGACCAGATCGAGCAGGAAATCTTCCAGCTGCTCGATATCGTGGAGCTCGTGCTCGGCAAGACGTTCGGCCTCTCCTACCGCCTCGACCTCGCCACGCGCCCCGACACGAAGCTGGGCGACGACGCCACGTGGGACCAGGCGGAGCGCGCGCTCGAACAGGCACTCAAACACCGGGGCGTCACCTATCGCGTCGACCAGGGGGGCGGCGCCTTCTACGGCCCGAAGATCGACGTCAAGTTCAACGACGCCATCGGCCGCGAGTGGCAGGGGGCCACGATCCAGCTCGATTTCGAGCAACCCGAGCGCTTCGGGCTCGAGTACACGGGAGAGGACAACCGGCCGCACCGGCCCGTCATGATCCACCGCGCGATCTACGGCACCCTGGAGCGCTTCGTGGGGTTCCTGATCGAGCACTTCGCGGGCGCGTTCCCCCTGTGGCTCGCGCCCGAACAAGTGCGCGTGCTACCGATCTCCGCAGCCCAGGCAGACGCGGCCCGCGCCGTGCACGACCGGCTCCAAGCCGCAGGGATCCGTGCGCACCTGGACGAGCGGAGCGATACCCTCAATTACCGCATCCGCGAGGGCGAGCTCGAGAAAGTGCCCTACATGGCCGTGGTGGGACAGCGCGAAGCCGAGGCCGGCCGCGTCGCGGTGCGGGCCCGAGGCGCCGGGACGAAACAGGTTGTCCTCTCGGTGGATGACTTCCTCGAGCGGCTCGGGACGGAGATCCACTCGCGGGCGCTTGAACCCGTAATTCGTTAGGTTGCAACAGGGAACTCTCGATACCGCCATGCCGGATACCACTACTCCCGTCATCGTGAGCGCGGTGCGGACGCCCATCGGGAAGTACCTGGGCGCCCTCTCCAGCGTGCCCGCCCCACGGCTCGGGGCGCTCGTGATCCGCGAGGCGGTGCGCCGCGCCGGCGTCGCGCCCGACGCCGTCGAGGAAGTGATCATGGGGCACGTGCTGCAGGGCGGGACCGGCCAGGCGCCCGCCCGCCAGGCGGCGATCCACGCCGCCCTCCCGGGCACCGTCCCCGCGCTCACCGTCAACAAGGTGTGCGGCTCCGGTCTCAAGGCCGTGATGCTCGCCGCCCAGGCCATCCGGGCAGGAGATGAGCAGTGCGTCGTCGCGGGGGGCATGGAATCGATGTCCAACGCGCCGCATTACGCCTACGGGCTGCGCGGCGGCCTGAAACTCGGCTCGGGCGAGCTCGTCGACGGCATGATCAAGGACGGCCTGTGGGACTCGTTCTCGGACGCGCACATGGGCGCCCTCGCCGAGTACACCGCCCGCAAGGCCAGCGTCTCGCGCGCCGACCAGGACCGGTTCGCCCTCGCGAGTCACCAGAAGGCAGTCGCCGCCATGGACGCCTGCCGCTTCCGCGCGGAGACCGTGCCGGTCGAAGTGGCGGGCAAGCAGGGCCCGACGCTCGTCGAGAAAGATGAAGGCCCGCGCCGCGATACGTCGCTCGAGGCCCTCGCCGCCCTCAAGCCCTCCTTCGACCAGGCGGGCACCGTGACGGCGGGAAACGCGCCCGGCCTGAACGATGGGGCGAGCGCGCTCGTGGTCACGTCGGCCGCCTTCGCGCGCGCGCACCGTCTCACACCCCTCGCCCGCATCACCGCCTACGCTACCGGCGGCGGCGAACCCAAAGACCTGTTCTTCGCGCCGATCGTCGCGGTCCGAAACCTCCTCGCGAAAGCGGGCACGACGATCGGGGATTACGACCTGATCGAAGCCAACGAGGCGTTCGCGGTGCAGGCGCTCGCCGATGGGCGCGCGCTCGGCTGGGACTGGGATCGCGTCAACGTGAACGGTGGCGCGATCGCCCTGGGGCATCCGATCGGGGCGTCCGGGGCCCGAGTGCTCACGACGCTCCTCTATGCCTTGAAGGACCGTAACCTGACCACCGGCCTCGCGACCCTGTGTCTCGGGGGCGGCAACGCCGTAGCCCTCAGTGTGGAGATGCTCTGATGCAGGCCCAGACGGCTGTTCTCGCGGTACCCGCGCGTGCCGCGCGCCGCACGCTCGCCGTGGTGCTCGGTGCCGCCCTCGTCGCGCTCGCCGCCCAGATCGCCATCCCGCTCCCCGGCACGCCGGTCCCGCTGACGCTACAGCCGCTCGCCGTCCTCCTCGTCGCGGGATGGCTTGGCCAGGGCCTCGGCGCGGCATCGCTGCTCCTGTACCTCGCGCTCGGCGCCGCCGGGCTGCCGGTCTTCACGCCCTACGGACTGCCGGGCATCGCCCGGCTCGTGGGGCCGACGGGTGGCTACCTCCTCGCCTATCCCGTCGCGGCGTTCGCGGTGGGTAAGATCGCCGGCGACGCCCGACACTGGGGCCGCCTGGCGCTCGCGACGGGCGCGGGCCTCGTGCTGATCCACCTGGGGGGCGCGGCCCAGCTCTTCCTCCTCACCCACAGCGCCGCCGGCGCCCTGCGCCTCGGCACCTTCCCCTTCCTGATCGGGGATCTCGTCAAGGTGGCGCTCGCCACGCTGCTCCTGAAACCGACCGTGAGTCCCCTCCGCGCGCGCCTATGACGGCGCGCGTTTCGTTTGGGGCCCGGCTCGGCGGCACGGCGGCCGCGATCGCCTGGATCGCAGGCTTCGCGGCCCTCGGCGTCGGGGCGAGCTGGGGACTCGCGCACGTGTCCGTGCACCCGAGCGCGCGCTGGTGGCTCGCGGGGACGTCCCTCCGCACGCTCATCGGGTTCGGGTTCGCGACCGTGCTCGTCGGCCGCGTGGCCGAGCACCGCTCGTGGGCCGAGCTGGGGTGGCGTCCGCGCACGGGCCTCGCCCGGGGCCTGCTCCTCGGGCTCGCCGTGGGCGCCGCCATGGCGGCGCTCGCTGTCGCGCTCGCCGTGCTCGGCGGACAGGCGGTCATCCGGGCGCGGGCAGAGCCCGGGACCGTGTGGGGGTGGGCCGCCGGCGCGGGGCCGCTCGCCGTCGGGTTTCTGTTCGCGGCACTCACCGAGGAGCTCATGTTCCGCGGCTACCCGCTGCGCCGCCTCGCCGCCGGCATCGGGGCGCGACCCGCGACGGCCGTCGGGGCGATCGGCTTCGGCCTCGCCCATCTCGGCAACCCGAGCGCCACGGCGTTCTCGACCATCAACGTCGCGCTCGCCGGCGTGTGGCTCGCGACGGCGTTCTTCTCCCCCGGCGCCATGCCCCTCGCCTGGGGCGCCCACTTCGCCTGGAACGCGACCCTCGCGCTCGGGTTCGCGGCACCGGTGAGCGGGTACGACTTTCCGTTCCCGGCGCTCGCCTACCACGCCGGGCCGCATCGCTGGATCGACGGTGGCGCGTTCGGCCCGGAAGGCGGGGCCGTCGCGACCCTCGTGATGCTCGCCGGCGCGGCGGGCCTCGCCACGTGGACCCGCCGGGCGCAGCGCGCCGTGCCCGCATGAATCGCGTCGCCGTGATCGGCGCCGGCACGATGGGCTCCGGGATCGCCCACGTCTTCGCCCAGCACGGCTGGGATACGGCCCTCGTCGACCCGGCGCCCGGGACGCTCGCCCGCGCCCCCGACGTGATCCGGGCAAGCTTCGATCGCCAGATCAAGAAGGGCACGGCAAGCGCCGTGGAGCGCGACGCGGCGCTCGCGCGCATTCACCCGGCGGCGACCTTGGACCCCGTCGCGCACGCCGCCCTGGTGGTCGAAGCGGCGAGCGAAGACGCCGCGCTCAAACGCGCCCTCTTCCGCGAGCTCGATCGCCTCGCCCCTCCCGAGACGATCCTCGCGAGCAACACCTCCTCGATCTCGATCACGAGTCTCGGCGCGGAGACGAAACGCCCCGCCCAGGTCGTCGGCATGCACTTCATGAACCCGGTGCCCGTCATGACGCTCGTGGAGGTAATCCGCGGGCTCGAGACGTCGGACGAGACGATGCGCCGGACGGTCGAGGCGGCCCGCGCCCTCGGGAAAACGGCGGTCGAGGTGCGCGACGCCCCGGGCTTCGTCTCCAACCGCGTCCTCATGCCGATGATCAACGAGGCGGTCTTCTGCGTAATGGAAGGGGTGGCGACCCCGGAGGCGATCGACACCGTGATGAAGCTCGGCATGAACCACCCGCTCGGACCGCTCGCCCTGGCGGACCTGATCGGACTGGACGTGTGCCTCGCGATCCTCGAAGTGCTGCAGCGCGACTTGGGGGACGACAAGTACCGGCCCGCCCCGCTGCTGCGGCAGATGGTTGCGGCAGGGCGGCTCGGCCGCAAGCGCGGACGGGGGTTCTACGTCTACCGCGATTGAAGCCACCGGCCTCTCGGAAACCCAGCGCCAGATCGTCGAGCTTGCGCGCGAGTTCGCGCGCACCCGCATCGAGCCCTTCGCCGCCGAGTGGGACCGCACCGCACACTTTGCGCGCGACGTGATCGACGCCCTGGGCGAGCTCGGGTTCCTCGGCATGTGCGCCCCCGAGGCCTACGACGGCATGGGCCTCGACACGGTCACCTACCTGCTCGCGCTCGAGGAACTCGCGGCGGCCGACGCGAGCATCGCCGTGTCCGTCGCGATCCACAACGCCCTCCCCACCACCGTGCTGGTGCGCCACGGCAGCCCGGCGCAACAAGCGCGCTGGCTCAGGCCCATGGCGCGCGGCGAGCTCCTCGCGGGCTTCGCCCTGTCGGAGCCCGAGTCGGGATCGGACGCCCGGGCGCTGCGCTGCCGCGCCACCCGCGCGGGCGACGCCTGGGTGCTCTCGGGCACGAAGGCCTGGGCCACCAACGGCGCCACCGCGGACCTGATGCTCGTGATGGCCCGCACGGAGCGCGGGATCTCGAGCTTTATTGTGCCCACCGACGTGGCCGGTTATCGTCCGGGCACGCCCGAGGACAAGATGGGCCTGCGCGCCTCCAATACCGTCGCGCTCGCGCTGGACGACGTGCGCCTGCCGGCGGACCACCTCGTGGGGGAGGACGGCGCGGGCTTCGGCTACGCCATGGAAGGCCTGGACACCGGCCGCTTGGGGATCGCGGTCCAGGCCGTGGGGATCGCGCGCCGCGCGCTCGAACACGCGGTGGCCTACTGCGGGGAGCGCAAACAGTTCGGGGCATCGCTCAAGGACTTCGAGGCGGTGCAGTTCAAGCTGGCCGACATGGCCACCCGGATCGAAGCGGCCCGGGCCCTCGCCCACCAGGCCGGGGCCCGGCGCGATCGCGGCGAAGCCTTCACCACGTGGGCGAGCATGGCCAAGCTCTTCGCCTCCGAGACCGCGATGTGGGTCACGACCCAGGCGATCCAACTGTTCGGAGGCTACGGCTACATGCGGGATTTTCCCGTGGAGAAGCTGTTCCGCGACGCGAAGGTCACGGAGATCTACGAGGGCACTAGTGAAATCCAGCGGATCCTCGTCGCCCGCGGTCTCTATCCCGGGGCCTGACGTCGCCCGCGGCTCGGGGCGCGCGACCACGGCGCGGCTCGACGTGTTCGGACTTCTCGCCGAACACGACCACGAGCAGCTGAGCTTCTACTACGACCGCTCGAGCGGGTATCGGGGACTCATCGCGATTCACTCGACGGTGCTCGGCCCGGCGCTCGGAGGCACGCGCTTCTGGCAGTACGCGAACGACGAGGAGGCCGTGGTCGATGCCCTGCGCCTGGCGCGCGGCATGACCTACAAGGCCGCGCTCGCGGGACTGAACCTCGGCGGCGGCAAGAGCGTCATCATCGGCGACAACCGCACCACGCGGCGCGAAGCGCTGTTCCGGGCGCACGGGCGCCACATCGCCTCGCTGCACGGCCGCTACATCACCGCCGAAGACGTCGGCACCACCACCGCCGACATGGAGTTCGTCAAGGCCGAAACCGACCACGTCACCGGCCTCATCGGGAAGTCGGGCGACCCGTCGCCCGTGACGGCCTTCGGCGTGTACCGCGGGATGAAGGCGTGCGCCCGCTACCGCTGGGGGGCGGACGGCCTCGGCGGCAAGACCGTCGCTTTGCAAGGATGCGGCTCCGTGGGGTATCATCTGGCGAAGCTCCTCTACGCCGAAGGGACCCGGATCATCTGCACCGATATCGACCCGCAGCGCGCCAAGCGGGTGGTCGAAGAGTGCGGGGCCACGGCCGTCGCGGCGGACGCGATCTACAGCGCGCGCGCCGACATCTTCGCCCCGTGCGCGCTCGGGGCGGTGATCAACGACCAGACGGTCGACCGCCTCACGGTCGAGATCGTGGCGGGGGCGGCGAACAACCAACTCGCCGAAGACCGCCACGGCGAGCGGCTCGAGCAGCGCGGCATCACCTACGCGCCCGACTACGTGATCAACGGCGGCGGCTTGATCAACGCGAACGCGGAGCTCCGAGGCTGGGCGCCCGAACGCGCGCGGGCCAAGGCGGGAGAGATCTACGACACCCTCCTGCGCATCTTCGAGATCGCGCGGGGGGAGCAGGTGGCGAACTCCCGCGCCGCCGACCGGCTGGCGGAGGAACGGATCGAGAGCGTGGCGAAGGTGCGGCGCAACTTTGTCTGAGAAGATCTACGTCGGCGCCGACCACGCGGGCTTCGAGCTCAAGCACCAGCTCGTCGACGAGCTCACGCGCCTGGGCTACGAGCCCGTCGACGTGGGCCCGGCGACGCTCGATCCCGCGGATGACTTCCCCGACTACGGCCGCCCCGTGGCCGAGGCCGTGAGCACGGGCAAGGCGCGGCGCGGGATCCTGACGTGCGGCACCGGGCTCGGCATGTCCTACGTCGCGAACCGGTTCCCGCGCGTGCGCGCGGCGGTGGTGTGGAGCCCGGAGATCGCCGAGCTGGCCCGCAAGCACAACGACGCGAACGTGCTCGTCTTGCCGTCGCGGTTCCTGAGCACGGAGGAAAGCATGGAGATCCTGCACAAGTGGCTCGACACTCCGTTCGAGGGCGGACGCCACGAGCGGCGTGTCGCGAAGATCGACCGATGAGCGACCGGCGCACCCCGCTCGCCAAGGCGGACCCCACCATCTTCCAGCTGATCCGCCGCGAGGTGGAGCGGCAAGAACGGGGCCTCGAACTGATCGCGAGCGAGAACTTCGTCTCGATCGCCGTGCTCGAGGCGATGGGCACCGCGCTCACCAACAAGTACGCCGAGGGCCTGCCCGGGAAGCGCTACTACGGCGGGTGCGAGATCGTGGACGAGATCGAGCAGCTCGCCATCGACCGCGCCAAGGCGTTGTTCCAGGCGGAGCACGCCAACGTCCAACCCCACTCGGGCGCCCAGGCGAACATGGCCGCCTACCTCGCGGCCGCGAAACCGGGCGATACCCTGCTCGGCCTCGCCCTCTCCCACGGCGGCCACCTGACCCACGGCGCCCCGGTGAACTTCTCGGGCACGCTGTTTCGCGCCACCCACTATGGCGTGCGCGAGGACACCGGCCGGATCGATTACGACCAGGTGCGCGAGATCGCGCGGCGCGAGCGGCCGCGCCTCTTGATCGGCGGCAGCTCGGCGTACGCGCGCATCATCGATTTCGCGGCCCTCAAGGCCATCGCCGACGAGGTCGGGGCCACCCTCATCGTGGACATGGCGCACATCGCGGGGCTCGTCGCGGCCGGGATCCACCCCTCCCCCGTGCCGTACGCCGAGATCGTCACCACCACCACCCACAAGACCCTGCGCGGCCCGCGCGGCGGCATGATCCTCTCGCGGGAGCGCATCGCGCGCCACGTCGATAAGCAGGTCTTCCCCGGACTCCAGGGCGGCCCGCTCGAACACGTCATCGCGGCGAAGGCCGTGGCGCTGGGAGAGGCGCGCACGCCGGAGTTCCAGGCGTACGCCCGGCAAGTCGTCACGAACGCCCAGACCCTCGCCGCCGCGCTCGTGGAGCGCGGCTATGCCATCGTGTCGGGCGGCACCGACACGCACCTGCTGCTCGTCGACCTCCGACCCAAACACGTCACCGGCAAAGAGGCCCAAGAGCTCCTCGACCGCGCCGGCATCACGGTCAACAAGAACACCATCCCGGGTGACCCGGAGAAGGCGTTCGTGACGAGCGGCATCCGCCTCGGCACGCCCGCCGTCACCACCCGGGGCTTCACCGAAACGGAGATGCATCACGTGGCCGCCCTCATCGACACCGTGCTCACCGGGAAAGACGACGCCACGATCGCGCGCGTGCGCGCCGAAGTGCGCGCGCTCACGGCGGCGTTCCCGCTGTACGCGCCCCCCGCCACGGGCCCCGCCCCCGCCACCAGCCCCGCCACCGCGGGAGCCGACTATGCCTGAGAGCGGCGGCGGCGCCTCCGGTCGCCCCTCCCGGGGCTCGGGCTCGTTCACGGTTCACCCCGCCGAGGAGCTCGAGGTCTACTTCAACGAGGTGGCCCACGGCCGCCCGGTGGGCTTCGTGGCGTCGAGCAAGTGGAAACCTCCCACCGATATCTTCGAAACCGACGATGCGCTCGTCGTCTACATGGACATCGCCGGGATGCATTCCGAGGACTTTTCGGTCGAGTACGCCGACGGCATCCTCACCATCAGCGGCGAACGCAAGGCGCGCCGCAACGAAGGCAAGCCGCATTACCACGCGATGGAGGTGCAGGTCGGGCCGTTCGAGCGGCGCTTCCGGCTGCCCGCCCCGGTCGATTCGGAAACGATCCGCGCGAGCTACGAGCAGGGCTTTCTCGAGGTGTGGCTCGCGAAGCTCCCGGCCCGGCTCTCCGGGCCCCAATCGGTGCGGGTCCAGTAAGTGGACCGCCTCCCCGTCCTGCCGCTCGGGCGCGTCGTCGTCTACCCGCACGTCGTGCTCCCGATGGCGCTCACCGATCCCCACGCGACGCAACTCATCGACGAGGTCGTGCAGGGCAACAAACGCCTGCTCCTCGGCGTGGTGAAGCCGCTCGGCGGCACGGAACCCCCCGAAGGCGCCGTCATGCACGCGCGGGCCGACGAGCTGTACGAGGTCGGCACGCTCGGGACCGTGGTCCGGATGCTCAAGCTCGGGGACGGGTCGGTCCGCGTCATGGTCCAGGGCCTCGAACGCGCTCGGCTCACCGACATCGTCCCCGTCGAGCATTGGCTCGTCGCGGGCTACGAGACCTTCGCGCCCCCGCCGCCCGAGGACGCGCGCACCGAAGCGCTGAAGCGCACGGTGCACGCCCAGTTCTCGCGCGTGATCGACATCGCCCCCTACCTGGGCGAGGAGCTCCACGAGGTCCTCGTGGGGATCACCGAGGCCTCGAAGCTGGCCGACTTCGTGGCGGCGAACTTGGACCTCGCCCTCCCGGCCAAAGCCGAGCTCCTGTCCCTCGACGACGTGGGCCGCCGCCTGGAACGCCTGGTCGAGCTGCTCGGCCAAGAGCTGCAGGTCCTCGAAGTCGGCAGCCAGATCCAGGAGAAGGTGCGGACCCGCCTCGACCAGAACCAACGGGAGTACGTGCTGCGCGAGCAGCTGCGCGTCATCCGCCAGGAGCTGGGCGAGGATGACACGGACGACGAGCTGACCGATCTCACGCACCGACTCGAGGCCGCACACCTCCCCGAGGAAGCCCAGAAGGTGGCCGACCGCGAGCTCAAACGCCTGCGGCAGATGTCGCTGCAGTCGGCCGAGTACCACGTGGCGCGCACCTACCTCGAAGTGTTCGCCACCTTGCCGTGGAGCCGCACGTCGGAAGACCGGCTGGACCTGAAGGCGGCGCGCGACATCCTCGACCGCGACCACTACGACCTGAAGCCGGTGAAGGAGCGGATCCTCGAGTACCTCGCCGTGCGCACCCTCAACCCCACGGCGCGGGGCAGCATCATGTGCTTCGTCGGGCCGCCGGGCGTCGGCAAGACCTCCCTCGGCCAGAGCATCGCCGAGGCCCTGGGGCGGCGCTTCACCCGGGTATCGCTCGGCGGCGTGCGCGACGAGGCGGAGATCCGCGGCCACCGCCGCACCTACGTCGGCGCCCTCCCGGGCCGGATCATCCACGCGCTGCAGCGCTGCGAGACGCGCAACCCGCTGCTCATGCTCGACGAGGTCGACAAGATGGGCGCCGACGTCCGCGGCGACCCCACCGCCGCCCTGCTCGAGGTCCTCGATCCGGCGCAGAACGGCACCTTCGTCGACCACTACCTCGAGGTCCCGTTCGATCTCTCGGGCGTCATGTTCATCGCCACCGCCAACAGCCTCGCGCCCATTCCGGATCCCCTGCTCGACCGCATGGAAGTGCTCGCCCTCGCCGGCTACACGCCGGGCGAGAAACTCGCGATCGCCAAACGCTTCCTCTTGCCCCGCCAGCTCAAAGAGACCGGGCTCACGACGGACCGAGCGAGCATCGCCGACGGCGCGCTGGAACGCCTGATCGCCGAGTACACCCGCGAAGCGGGCGTGCGGCAGCTGGAACGCGAGATCCAGGGGGTGCTGCGCAAGGCCGCCCTCGACGTCGTCGAGGGACGCGCCGCCACGGTCAAGATCACGGCCAAGAGCTTGGAGAAGTACGCCGGCCAACCGAAGGTGCAGAGCGAGGTGGCAGGGCGCTCCGCCGAGGTGGGCGTGGCGACCGGACTCGCGTGGACACCGGTGGGCGGCGACATCATGTTCATCGAGGCGATCCAGATGCCGGGCAAGGGGCACATCACCCTCACCGGCCAGCTCGGCGACGTGATGAAGGAGTCGGCGCAGGCCGCCTGGAGCCTGCTCCGGGCACGCGCGGCCGGCCTCGGCATCCCGCTCGAGGCGTTCACGGAGAGCGATGTGCACCTGCACCTCCCCGCGGGAGCGGTCCCGAAGGACGGCCCGTCGGCAGGCATCGCGATCGCCACGGCGCTCGCATCGCTCCTGTGCCGCCGGCCCGCCCGCCCCGAGGTCGCCATGACGGGCGAGCTCACGCTGCGCGGCCGGGTGCTTCCGATCGGCGGCCTCAAGGAGAAGCTCACCGCCGCCGCACGCGCCGGCGTGAAAACCGTCCTCGTGCCGGCCCGCAATCAGAGCGACATCGTCGACGTCCCCGACGAGGTGAAACAGCTGCTCGAGATCAAGACGGTGGAGACGATCGACGACGTGCTCGAGCTCGCCCTGCTCGAACCCCGCACGTCCCGCCCCCTCGCCGTGCATGCGCGCCCGTCCGGCCCGACCGAGGCGCGGCCGTGAGCGACTTCGCCTCGCTCGAAGAAGCGCTCGCGCGCCTCGGCCAACAGGACGCCCGCTACCACCAGCGCGCCTACCCGTTCGTCCTGGCGGCGCTCGAGTACGCCCAGGGCAAACTCCCCGCCCGCCGCCACCTGTCGGGGCCCGAGCTCGCCTGGGCCTGCCGCGACTTCGCGCTCGAACAGTTCGGGCTGCTCGCGCCAACCGTCCTCGCCCACTGGGGTATCACCAGCACCGAAGACCTGGGCCGACTGGTGTTCAGCCTGATCGATGTCGGACTCCTGGCCCAGGGGCCGAGCGACAAGCCGGCAGACTTCGACCACGTGTACGATTTCGCCGACGTGTTCCGCGCCGGATACCGGTGGCCGGGCGTGGAGCGCACGTAGCGGGCGCTGCATCGGGCGAAGGGAGCACTGCATGGACGACGTGAGGGAGTGGCCCGCCTGCCGGAAGTGCCAGCAAGGTCTCCTGATCCCGTTATCGGATTACGGTCGCGACGGCGCGCCGATCATGTACAAGGCGTGGGTCTGCTCCAATCCGGACTGCGGGTTCAACATCCGCATCGATAACGGCGAGATCTCGTTCGGGCGCGCGATCGGCCAGAGCCTCAAGTAAGCTTGGACCCCGTCCGCCGGCCGGCCGTCAGCGGACGCTTCTACCCGCGATCCCCCGCCTAGCTCGAGCGCGCCGTCCGCGACCTCCTCGCCGCCACCGGCGAGCCCCCCGCCGCGCCCGCGCGCGCCGCCGTGGCGCCACACGCCGGCTACCCCTACTCGGGGCTCACCGCCGCCCACGTGTTCGCCCGGGTCACCATTCCCCCGGTCGTCGTCATCCTCGCCCCGAACCACACCGGCGTGTGCCGGGCGCGCGGCGGCGTGTCGCTCTGGGAAGCGGGGGCGTTCCGCACCCCGCTCGGCGACGTGGACGTGGATCGGGCCTTCGCCCAGGCCTTGGTCGACGCGTCCCCCCTCGTGAGCCCCGACCACGACGCCCACACCCACGAGCACGCGGTCGAGGTCGAGCTGCCGTTCCTCCAGCTGCGGCGCGCCGACGTTCGGATCGTACCGCTGGTCCTCGCCTGGGACGCGTGGGAGGGGTGCCGCGAGCTCGGCGACGCGCTCGCCACGCTCGTCGGGCGCTGGCCGGAGTCCGTGCTGCTCCTCGCCTCGAGCGACTTGAACCACTACGAGCCGGCCGACCGGTCGGAACCCAAGGACCGACGAGCCCTCGACGCGCTCCAAGCCCTCGACGGCCGCGAGCTCTTGACACGCTGCCGCCGCGAGGGGATTTCCATGTGCGGCCGCGCTCCCGCGGCCACGGTGCTCGTCGCGGCGCGGGCACTCGGGGCTGAGCGCGCCGCGGTCGTGCACTACAGCCACTCCGGCATGGTGACGGGGGACGACGACGCCGTGGTGGGCTACGGAGGAGTGGTCATCCCGTGAACCCGATCCCGGTCCTGTCCGCGACCGACGCCGCCGCCTGGGACTCGGCCGCGCGCACGCAATACCGGATCCCGTCACGCGTCCTGATGGAGGCCGCGGGCCGCGCGGTCGCCCACGTGGTCGTCGCGGCCTACCCGGCGGTCCACGCACGGGGCGCCCTCGTCGCCGCGGGCGCCGGGAACAACGGCGGGGATGGCTGGGTCACGGCCCGGGCGCTGCACGCCGCCGGCGTGCCCGTGTGGGTGGTCGCCCTCGATCCCAAGACCGACGACGCGATCGATAACCGCGCGCTGGCGCGCGTGGACGGCGTGCGCGAGATCGGGCGCGAAGAGCCGTGGCCTGCCGCGGCCGTGGCCGTCGACGCCCTGCTCGGTACCGGGGCCAGCGGTCCGGCGCGCGGCGACGTGCTCGCGCTCGCGCAACGGCTCGTCGCCTATGCGGCTCCCATCGTCGCGGTCGACGGGCCCACGGGGCTCGACTTGACGAGCGGCGAGGCGCACGGCCCGGTGCGCGCCGAGTTGTCGATCACGTTCGGGGGGCCGCGGCGCGGCCACCTCCTCGCGCGCGATTGGTGCGGTAAGGTCGTCGTGATCGACATCGGGCTCCCGCCCTCCGACCCCACCTGGCCCGTGCTCGTGACCGACGCGTGGGCCGGCGCTCGGCTCCCGAAGCTCGCGCCGACGATGCATAAGGGGGACCGCGGCCGGGTCACCGTGGTCGGCGGCGCGCGCGGGATGACGGGGGCGGCGCTGCACGCGGCGCGCGCCGCCCTCGCCGCCGGCGCGGGCCTCGTCAAGCTCGTCGCCGGCCCCGAGACCGTCGCCGCGGCGCGCGCCAGCCTCCCCGACGTCCTCACCCTGGAGTCGGCCCTCGGGCCTGAACTCGAGCCCGCGACCGCCGACGCGCTCGATTGGGCGGATGCCGTCGTCATAGGCCCCGGCCTCGGACGCGAGCCCGCGCGCGCGAGCTTCCTCGCAGCCGCCCTCGGCCGCCGCCCCGTCCCCACCGTCATCGACGCCGACGCCCTCACGCTGTTTCGCGGCCCCGCCGAGCGCCCGATCGTGCTCACCCCGCACCTCGGGGAGTTTCGCGCCCAGTTCGGCGATGCCCTCGCCGACGAAGCCGCGAACGATCGCTGGGCCGCGGCCGTCAAAGCTGCCCAGAAGATCAAGGGCACCGTCCTCTTGAAGGGCGTCCCGACCGTCATCGCCGATCTGCGCGGCCCGGTGCACGTCGTGGCGAGCGGCAATCCCGGCCTCGCCACGGGGGGATCGGGGGACCTGCTCGCCGGGTTCGTCGGGGCGTTTCTCGCGCGCGGCGGCCCCGGACCCGAAGCCGCCGCCCTCGGCGCCCACGCCCTCGGCCGGGCGGCCGAGCACGGGGCACGCCTGTGGACCGCGCGCAGCCTGCGGCCCGCCGACGTGCTCGCCTCGCTCCCGGAGATCTGGCGCGCCTGGACGACCCCGTCGCCGCCCGGGCCCCCAGTGCTGGCCGCGCTGGAGCCACCGGAGACGGCGTGAACGCCCGGGCGCTCCACCTGGGCCCCGGTGGAGAGTTCGACCGCTTGCGGGCCATCTTCGCGCGACTCGGCAGCGCCGGATACGCCCTGGGCGACGATTGCGCCCTCGTCCCGCTCTGGGGCCACACCCTCGCGCTGAGCATCGACCTCGCCGTCGAGGGCGTCCACTTCCGCACCGAGTGGCTCTCGTGGCCCGAGATCGGGTGGCGCGCCACGGCCGCCGCGCTCTCGGACCTGGCCGCCGCCGGGGCGACGCCGCTCGGCGTCCTCGTCTCACTCGGCCTCCCCACGCGCTCCGCCGGCCGTGCCACTCGCGTCGCGACGGACGTGATGGGCGGCGTCGCGGCGGCGGTGCGCGCGGTCGGCGCGGTCGTCCTCGGGGGCGATCTCGTGCGCTCCGCGCGCGCGCTCGTCGACGTCTGCGTCCTCGGCCGCGTCGAGCGCCCCGCGCGCCCCGTGCGCCGGCGCGGTGCCCGGCCGGGCGACGGCGTGTGGGTCACGGGACGCCTGGGCGGCCCGGGTCTCGCGCTCGCCGCGCTGCGCGCCGGCCGCCGCCCACCGCCGGCCGCGCGGCGGCGATTCGCGCATCCGGTACCGCGCCTCGCGGCCGGCGCGTGGCTCGCCCGTCACGGCGCCCGCGCCATGATCGACGTCTCCGACGGCCTCGCCGGCGACGCGGGCCACCTCGCCGCCGCCTCCGGCGTACGCGTCGAGCTCGCGCTCGAGCGCCTCCCC
>DATLKW010000338.1:0-1927 GCA_035538175.1 Gemmatimonadales bacterium
GTACCGGCCGAGTCCCGCCAGCTCGCGAGCCCCCCGGACAGGCGGGGGGCAGGGGTGGGGGACACCGGCGTTCCAACCGGGGTGAGACGGCGGGAGTCGAACAGCCGGAGTGGCCCGCCGCGGCTCGAGGTCGCGAGCACCAGGCTGTCGCGATCAGCGAGCAAGAGGGGTGAAGATGTGAACGCCGTCGCTCCCCGCGCGTGCGAGGCAGCCTTGGGCGCGAGGGTGCGCGGTGCGAGCGCCACCACGCTCCCCGCCGCCGTGGCTACGTAGAGCGTTCCCTCGGGAGCGATGGCGGGCCCGGCCGAGCCCGCGATCCCGGCGGGGGCGTGCCACATCGCGACCGCCTTCGAGTTCAGGTCCAGGGCCCAGATCGCGTTGGGCGCCACCCCACACCCGCGCACCGTAGCGACGTAGGCCACATCGTCGACCACGATCAGGCCTCGTGCGTCCGCGTACGCTGGAACAAATGGTAGGGCCGGCTCGGCATCGGCGCCGTTCATCACGTTCAGCGTGCGGAGTTGACCGTTGCTCGCGAGGGCGTACACGACCGGGAACGGGCGCAGGTTGCGTCGCGGGCGCGAGGGGTACGGCTGGGTTGCCGCGACGGCGCGGCGCCGCGCCTCGAACTCCGTGAGCGTCACGGCACCTTCGCCGGGGTTGCCGACCGCGCTGCGTGCCGGGTTTCCACCACGCCCGGCGCCCGCGGGGACCACGCTCGGCAGCGCTGCGCTCGTTGGGCGCGCGATATTGGGGGTCTGCACGCCTGCACAGGCGGGCACGCGGGCTGCTCCGGGGGGCTTGAGCCGCCGTTCCCACTCAAGCTCACCGAGATCGGTGTCCACGGCGACGATGTGGTCCGGTCCTGCGGCGACGAACCCCAAGGACTTGAAACCGCGGTCCCCAATCAGGAAGTCGAGCAGCACGGGGGGCTTTACGGGAGACGGCGCCCCCCCATCGGGCGCAACCTTGAGCGTCCACAACAGGCGAAACCCGGGCTTGCGCAGCGTCTCCGGAGAGATCTTGGGGTCCGTCCGTACCCAGGACGAGCGTTGGGCATCATACCCACTCGTGGTCCAATCCTGCGCGCGCAGAGAGCCGGGGCGCGCTACGACTCCGCCCAGCGCGACGAGGGCGGCCGCCACCTCCGGTTTCACTCGTCTCATGGGGCGATGCCGAAGCAATAGAGGGTTCCGTCGTAGGTGCCGAGGTAGATCCGGCCGTTCGCGAGTGCAAGGCCGGCCCAGTGGTTCCACGAGGTGATCGCGCTGTCACTCGACCACAACTCGTTACCGGTCAAGGCGTCCAAGGCGTAGAGGACGGCGTGCGTGGAATGCGGGATGCGATACTCCGACCGGTTTGCGCGAAGGCCGATCTCGGGCGTCGCCTGCGTGGTATTCTCGCCGCTCGCATAGGCGAAGACGACCCCGTTCGCGACCAGGGGAGGCTCTGCGCGGTTCATGTCGCGTGAGATCCATGCTGGCGTGAGACGATAGGCCCCGTCTCGCACCTCGACCCTAAAAGCCGCGACGGCCCCGCCGCCGATGGGTCCGTGTTCGATCGGCGCCTGAAACAAGGAATGCTTGGGTCCCCAAAACGGAGTCAGCACCCAGCGAGTGCCGCTCGAGTCCGCCCAGCTCGCCATAGCGCCCCAGATGCCTGCCGAGGCGAAATTCACGCCTTCATTGCAGAGGAGCGGCGACCGAAAGAGGGGGGTCCGGTGATCGTCGCCTCCGATTGAATCGGTGTCCATCAGGTAGATGCGGCACTCCTTGCCGCCCGCGACCATTAACTCTCGGCCCTGGTAATCGAAGATCGCGGGCGTCACCTGAAGGTCGAGATCGCGCTTGAAGAGCCAGGCGGCGTTCGTGGGAGCGTAGTAGTCCACGAGCTCGAGCGCCTTGGTTGCGGAGTTCTGACGCAGCCC
>DATLKW010000339.1:0-13442 GCA_035538175.1 Gemmatimonadales bacterium
CTACCGGTTCACCGGAGGGGCGACGCTCACCTGGCAGGCGATCCAAACGGCGCGCCACAGTCTGCAGGTTGTTGGCGCGGCCGGCGTGGACCTCTTCCAGCAGAAGGCCCAGGTGATCTCGCCACCCGAGCTCTACTTCGAGCAGGCGGAGACGTTCCCCGGCACGTCGGCCCTCTCGAACGCCGACAGTCGGCAATGGAACTGGAACGTGAACGCCATCCACAGTTACACGCCGCTGAGCGGGTCGTTCAAGGCCACGACCTCCGCCGGGGCGCAAGTCGAGGACCGCGAGCTCAGTCGCTCGCGCGTCGTCGCCAAGGGCCTCCTGCCGGGGCAGTCGAACATCGACCAAGCCTCCGTGCTGCAATCGCCCTTCGAGCTCACGGCCCTGGAACGGACGCTCGCGCTCTACGGGCAGGAAGAGTTCCTCACGTTGCGCGAACGGCTGTTGCTCACGGCCGGCGTCCGGGCGGAGCGCTCGAGCTCGAACGGCGACATCAACAGGTACTTCCTCTACCCTAAGGCCACGGCCTCCTACCGCTTCCCGAGCCTTCTCGGCGAGGGGAGTGAAGTGAAACTGCGGGGGGCGTACGGGGAGACCGGGAACCAACCGCTCTTCGGCCAGAAGTTCACGACGCTCAACAGCGTGGTCATCGGCGGCAGCGTCGGCACGGTCGTCCAGGGGACTGCCGGGGCGTCGGACATCAAGCCGGAACACCTGAAGGAGTTCGAGGCGGGCGTGGACGCCCAGCTGTGGCACGGCCGGGCGACGCTCGAAGTGACGGGCTACACGCGCCACACCTACGACCTCTTGCTGCAAAGCACGCCGGCCCCGTCCACGGGCTTCGGCACCCGCATCTTCAACGGGGGCACCTTGTGGAACGAAGGGATCGAGATCGCGGCGGGGCTCACGCCAATCCAACGACACGATCTCAGTTGGGTGTTCCGCACCACGTTCACGTCCCTCAAGAACCGCGTGCAGGACTTGGGGAGCATCTGCCGAGTCGGGGCGACGTTGTGCGGCTTCCGCCCGCCCATCGCGGGATTCGGGCTCGCGTACGGAGAGTTCTTCATTCAGCGGGGATCGCCTATCACCCAGATCATCGGCACCGACACCGTGCCGGGCGGGGGCGGCGCCCTCTTTACGCGCTACTTGGGCCAGGCCAACCCCCGCTTCGTCTGGTCGTTCACCAACGACGTGACCTACAAACGCGCGACGTTCTCGATGCTCTGGGACTGGCGCTACGGGGGCGTGGAGCAGAACCAGACGCTGTCGCTCTACGACTGCAACGGCCTCGCGCCCGACCAGGCCACGACGGCCGGCCGCGCGCGCTACGATGCCTGCAACGTGTGGGGCGTCGCCCCACCGTTCGTGCAAGGGACGACCTTCCTCAAACTGCGCGAGGCGAGCCTCGCGCTCGAACTGCCGGAGCGCTGGGCGAACGCGTTTGGGGCCCGCAACGCTCGCGTGAGCGTCACGGGGCGCAACCTCATCCTGATCACCAACTACTTCGGCTACGACCCCGAGGAAAGCAACTTCGGTCAGCAGGCGATTTCGCGGAACATCGACCTTGGTCCCTATCCGCCGATGCGGAGCTTCTACTTCTCGATCACGGCGGGGTTCTGACCATGACCACGACACTGACCCTGCGCCGGTTGGCCGTGGCGGGCGCCGCCGTGGGCGCGCTCCTCCTCGGGTACTCGTGCACGAGCTTCTTCGACGTGAAGAACACCAACCAGCCGAACCTAGAAGACCTCGTCAACAACCCTACCCGCGGCAAACTGACCGTGGCCGCCACGGGGATCCTCTCGAACGCCCGGGGCGACATCGAATCCCTGGTGTGGCGGTTGGGCTCCCTGGGACGCGAGGGGATCAACCTCTCCGGGAACAACCAGCCCGATTATCAGGAGCCCTACTTCCTCTCGGCGCTCATCGGCAGCGGCTTCGGGGGCGCGCTGTGGGGGGGCCGCTACGCGGGGATCCGCGACGCAAATATCTACCTCGACGCGCTGGCGCGCGTGAGCACGGCAGAGGTGTCGGACGCCGAGAAGGCCGCGTCGCGCGGCATGGCGAATACCTTCAAGGCGCTCGCCTTCCTGTACATCGTGGAAACGCGCGACTCGCTCGGCGCGCCGGTCGACGTCGATCGGCCGATCACCGATCCGCCGGCCCCGTTCGTCCGCAAGGACAGCGTCTATGGCTACGTCCTCGGGCTGCTCGACTCGGCGCGGGCCGATTTGGTCCGCGCCGGGGCCACGGCGTTTCCGTTCCCAATGCCGCCTGCCCTCTCGGCCGGGAAGGCGAACACGCTCGACTTCAGCACGCCCGCGCTGTTCGTGACGTTTAACCGGGCGCTGGCCGCGAAGGCGCGCGTCCTGCGGGCGACAGCGTCGAGCTGCGGCACCCCGTGCTACACGGCGGCGCTCACCGATCTCGCGGCGTCGTTCCTGACCAACCGGCCGGCCGATTTCCCGAAAGGCGCCTACTTCGACTTTTCGAACGCGGCGGGCGACGCGAGCAACGGCTTGTCGGATCCGCTCAACAGCGTGACCTACTACGCGCATCCGTCGGATAGCGTGGACGCGCAGCGGCAGCCCGGGGGTACCACCCCCGATCAGCGGGTGCTCAACAAGATCGTCCCGGCGGTCGATACCCAGGTGCTCGGCGGCATCAGCGAGATCCCGGGCAAGCAGAAATTCGTCATCTACTTCACGACCGGGAGCCCCGATCCCGCCCATCCCGTCCCGATCATCCGGGATGAGGAGCTCGTGCTGCTGCGCGCCGAAGCCGAGTGGTTCACCGGCGCCAAGGCCGCGGCCCTCGCGGACATCGATTCCGTGCGGGTGAACGCCGGCAAGCTAGCGCCGGCGGCGAGCATCGGCCTCACCATCGCCAGCGTCGACAGCGTGTTCGTGAAGGAACTGCTCTACAACCGGCGGTACTCGCTGTTGTGGGAACAGGGCACGCGCTGGCTCGATGCCCGCCGTTTCAATCGCATGGGCGACATTCCGAAGGCCCCGCCGACGGGCGGCAACGTGGCCCGGGTGATGCCGGTTCCCGATCCGGAGTGCTCGGCTCGCGGCTTGCAGCCGAACTGCGCGCCCTAAGCGAGGGCGCAAGAGGCAGGGACGACATCGGGAGGGGCGCGGCCTGGCCGCGCCCCTCCGCACGTTTCGGGCGCTACATCTCCTTGTAGAGGTACGCCCCCACCGCGCTCGCAACGGGGTACGCGATGAGCGCGGCGATGGTGGTGATCGTGGCCACCCGCGTGGGCACGTAGCCAAGCGGGGCCTCGCCGATCGCATGCAGCAGCCCCACGAAGAACCACACGGCGACGCCCGCGAGCGCGGCCGTCTTGGGCCCCGCGCCGAACCGCGGCCGGATGGCCGCGTAGACCCACAGCAGCCCGATCCCATAGACGAAGTCGAGCGCCACCCACAGCGGCAGCCCGGCGTCCATCGCGCTCGTCTGCTTGCCCAGCGCCTGCAGGGCGGCCGCCAGATCGGCCCTGAGCCACACCCCGTACACGAGCCAGTCGATCACGTTGAGCACGACGCCCGCGAGGAGCCCACCCAGCACGACACGACCCCAATTGATCCGGCCCATCGCCCACCTCGGTGTGAGGGACCCTCTACACTACGGCACGACCAGCACGGCCACCATCCCGCCCAGCCCGTCGGGGACCGTCGCCACGCCGTTCGGCACCACCCATTCCGTGCCGTCGACGAGCAGATTGAAGTGGTAGAGACCCGGCGCGAGCAGCAGGGTGCTCTCCCAGACGTCCTCGCCCAAGGGCCGGAGCTCGGTCGGTTGCCACGCGTTCCAGTCCCCCGCCATGGCGACCGAGTGGGCCTGCGCCATGTGGATACGCACGATCAGCGTGTCCCCCCGCCGACCGGGCACGAGCGGCGGGGCCGCGGCGCGCGCCCGGCGCGGCGCACCGCGTAGGCGCACACCAAACGTGAGAAACGCGGCGCGGGGGAGGCCCTGGTAGGGATCGGCAAGATAGCTACCGCCGCTCAGCTCGAGCGTCACCCGCGGGCCCGCCGCGACCTGGACGAGCCCGCCCCCGGTGAGCTTCGACCCGAACGCCGAGGACAGACGCGCGGCGATCCACAGGGACCCGACCGCGCGCCCCCGCTCGAGCGAGCCGCTCACGGTCGCGTCCGTGAACCACCCGTCGGGAAAACTCGTGGGCTCGAGGCTCAGGTGCAGTTCCGGAGCGTCGGCGGCGCTCCGCGGTCGCCACCACGCCCGCGCCCGGGTATGCAGTGCCACGACCGGAAGTTCGCCGGAGCTGCCCCCTGTCGAAGGGCCAGCGCCAACCCCCAGCCCCCAATCGCGCGCCGACCACAGCACCTCGGCGACGCCATGAGCGGCCCCGCTCGAGCTCGTGCCGCCCAAGGTCGTACCGACGAAGAGCGCTTCGAGCCCGAGCCGCCACGCCGGGGCGAGCGGACGCGTCGTGCCCCAGAAGTCCGCGCGGGCCTGCGTGGACCACACGCCGTCAGGCAGTGAGGCGAGGGCCCCCGACCCATCGGCCGCGAAGGTCGAGGACGCGTAGCGGATGGCAGGCGAGAGCGTGGCCGAGCTGAAACTCGTTCCCCCCGGATAGCGCACGGTCCCGACCCCCAGGGCGAGCGACGCGTCGGCCTGCGCCGTGAGCGGCGCGGCCCCTGTGCCGACCGCGACCAACAGCGCGGCGATCCCCCTCGTCACGGCTGCAAAGCTAGCTCGCAAGGCTGGGGGCCGACCACCCGGACGGCCGCACGTGACGCACCTCACCGACCGCCTGCACGCCCTGATGTGTCCCTAGCTCCAGGGCTCGGTGCACCGCAGGTTACCGGTCATACGGACTGGGGGGAGGTTCGCCCCACCGGGCGGAAGTCGCGGTAGGCCAGCGCGTTACCAAAGCTGGCCCGGGCCACTCTTTAGGTCGGGACGGGTTGCCCGCGTCGGGTGCCGCCGCTTAGCGTCCTCCACTCCCTGTCGCGAGGGGCGCGACCGTTGGGCTTCGCGGGCGATGTAACGGACGGCGAGGTTGTACGGGCGGTGCTGGGAGGCGACGCCGAGCGGTATGCGGTGTTGGTCCGCCGCTACCGTGACCGCTACGCGCGCTACGCGACCCGGTTGCTCGGCTCGCGCGACGCTGCCGAGGACGCGGTGCAGGACGCGTTGGTGCGGGCGTACGACCGCTTAGCGGACTGCCGCGAGCCCGACAAGTTTGCCGGGTGGCTGTTCCTGATCCTGCGGAATCGCTGCTATGCGGAACGGCGGCGCCGCCATGGGACGACGCAGCCGCTCGACGCGCGAGCGGACGAGATCGCGACGGAGGAGCGCCCCGACGGCCGGTTGGAGCAGGCCGAGCAGATGGCGGCACTCGATGCGTCGCTCGATCGACTGACGCCCGAGCAGCGCGAGGTGTTCGTGCTGAAGCACATGGAAGGATTGGCGTACGAGGAGATCGCGGGGTTGACGGGAGCGACCGTGCCGTCGCTGAAGATGCGGATGCATCGCGCCTACGACCGGCTGCGGGACCTAATGAGGGAACACCTATGACGAACGGTTATCATCCCCTCGTGAAGAGCGTGCTCGACGGCGAGCTGCCAGTCGAGGCGCTCCCGCCCGAGCTGCGAGCAGAAGGGGAGGAGGCACTGCGTTTGCTGGCGGCGCTCGACCGCACGCCGGTGACGCTCTCTCCCGCGCTCGACGAGCGCGTGATGGCCGCGGTGCGCCGCCACGCGGCCTCCCCGGCGCGGCGGGCCTGGCGGTGGCTCAACACCTCGCGTGACCTCGAGGTGCGGCTGCGCGTACGGCGGTGGACCGTTTGGAGCGGGGCCCTCGCCGCCGCGGCGGCGGGGATCGTGGTGCTGCTTGCGCGCGGCGCCGCGCCGGTGCCGAACCGGGCGCCGACCGTGACGATCCGCCGTGGGGCGCCTGAGTCCGTGTTCGTGCGGTTCGTCCTATACGCCCCGAGCGCCCGCCAGGTCGCGGTCGCCGGGACCTTCAACCAGTGGGATCGGAATGCTGCGCCGCTCGTTCCCGCGGGCGCGAGTGGGGTGTGGACCACCACGCTCGCGCTCCCCGTCGGCCAGCACCAGTACGCCTTCGTCGTGGACGGGGCAACGTGGGTCGTTGACCCGACCGCGCCTGCCATCGACGACGGCTTCGGCCACCGCAACAGCCTCGTCGCCGTCACCGTTCGCGGAGCCCGCACGCTGTGACCATCCGAGGCCTCATCCTGGTGATCGTGAGCGCCCTCGGCGCGAGCGACCTCGCCGCCCAGGACGTGGCGGCGCGGCTCGCGGGCCGGGTCCCGGTCGACGTGGCGCGCGCCGTCGAGGCGATCGCGACCGACGCCGCGGCCCAGGGCCTCCCCGTCGGCCCCTTGATCCAAAAGGCGATCGAGGGGGGAGCGAAGGGCGTCCCGGGCGACCGGGTCATCACGGCGGTCCGCACGCTGGCGGGTCGCCTGAAGCAGGCGCGGGACGCGGTGCACGGCGGCGGACTCACGGCCGCGAGCCCTGACGTCGTGGAAGCTGGCGCGGACGCACTCAATGTCGGTCTCTTGGTCCGCCACGTATCCGATCTCACCCGCGTGAGCCGGGCACCGTTCGATCCCGCCGTGACCCTGCGGGTTGCCGCCACGCTCACGGCCCTCGGGATCCCACCGGAACAAGCCGCGCGCGTGGTCGAGGACGTCATCGGCTCGGGCGGGACCCCCGCGGACGTGTCGGGGCTCCCGGCCGAAGTGCAGGCCGACCTCGCGCGTGGCGCCACGCCGGGCCAGGCGGTCGAGCGCCTCGATCGCGCGGGCCAGGGAGACGGCCACCGCGGCGGTGGGGCACCCCCCCCACCCCCGCCCACCGGAGGTCGCGACAAGAAGCCGCACGATCCCACCCACAAGCCCTAACGCAGCGCCGCTCGCGGTCGGTGCGTTACCGCGAGCCCCGGGCCTAGGTAGATTCCCCTACCTATGCCCCTCTCACACACACTCGGCTTTCCTCACCTCGGCGCGGCGCGCGAGCTCAAGCGTGCGATCGAGGGCCACTGGAAAGGCCTGGTCGCGCTCGACGACCTCGCCAAGACCGGTGCCGCGCTGCGCGCGCGGCACTGGCGATTGCAGCGCGATGCCGGCATCGACCTGATTCCGTCGAACGACTTCTCCTACTACGACCGCGTCCTCGACACGTGCGCTCTGGTGGGGGCCGTGCCGAAGCGCTACGGCTGGTCCGGCGGCCCGGTCGACCAGGAGTGCTACTTCGCGATGGCCCGGGGGGTCCAGTCGGGGGGGCGCGACGTCACGGCCATGGAGATGACCAAGTGGTTTGACACCAACTACCACTACATCGTGCCTGAGTTCGAGCCGGGCCAGGCGTTCCGCCTATCGTCCTCGAAGCCCGTGGACGAGTTCCTCGAAGCCAAGGCCCTCGGGATCGAGACGAAGCCGGTGCTCGTCGGGCCCGTGACGTTCCTCCTGCTCGGCAAGACTCGGACCGCGCGGTTTGATCGCCTCGCGTTGCTCGACGCCCTCCTCCCCGTGTACGGGGAGGTGCTGTCGCGCCTTGCGGCCGCCGGCGCCACCTGGGTGCAGCTCGACGAGCCGTGTCTTGCGCTCGATCGTACGAGTGCGGAGCGCGCGGCCTTCGTGCGCGCCTACCGCTTCCTCGCCGACCACGCGCCTACCATAAAGATCCTGGTCGCCACCTACTTCGGCGCGCTCGATGACAATCTGCCAACGGCGCTGGAGCTGCCCGTGGCCGGGTTACACGTCGACGCGGTGCGGACCGCGGAGCGGCTCCCCGCGCTCTTGCGTGCCTGGCCCGCCGGCGGAGGGTCGAGCGGCAAGGTGCTGTCGCTCGGCGTGGTGGACGGTCGGAACATCTGGAAGGCGGACCTGACCGCCGCGTTGCGCGTTCTCGACGAGGCGCTCGAGCGGGCCGGGGCGGCCCAGCTGTGGGTGGCACCGTCCTGCTCGCTGATGCATGTCCCGCTCGATCTCGAGCTTGAGCGGCACCTCGACAGCGAGCTCAAGGGGTGGCTCGCCTTCGCGCGGCAGAAGCTCGGCGAGGTGGCGACCCTCGCCCGCGCTCTGCGCGATGGGCGCGACAGCGTCGCGGCGGAGCTCGACGCCAACGCGCGCACGCTCGCCGCGCGCGCCACCTCCCGCCGCATCCACAACCCCGCAGTACGGCAGCGGGCGCGCGGGGTGACGGAGCATGACATGCGCCGCACGTCGCCGTTTGCCGATCGGCGCAAGCGGCAACTCCGACTGCCCCTCTTCCCGACGACGACCATCGGATCGTTCCCGCAGACGGCGGAGGTGCGCGCCGCGCGCAGGCAGCTGCACGACGGCAAGCTGACCGCCGCGGAGTACGACGCGTTCATCGCCGAGCAGATCACCCGCACGCTCAAGCTCCAGGAGGAACTCGGCCTGGATGTGCTGGTGCACGGCGAGTTCGAGCGGAACGACATGGTCGAGTACTTCGGCGAGCAGCTCGAGGGATTCGCCTTTACGGAGCATGGCTGGGTCCAGTCGTACGGCACCCGCTACGTGAAACCGCCGATCATCTACGGTGACGTCGCCCGCCCCAAGCCGATGACCGTGCGCTGGAGCACGTTCGCGCAGTCCAAGACCGCGCGACCGGTCAAGGGCATGTTGACGGGGCCGGTGACGATCCTCCAATGGTCGTTCGTGCGTGACGATCAGCCTCGCGCCGAGACGGCGAAGCAACTGGCGCTCGCGATCCGCGACGAGGTGAAAGATCTGGAGGCGGCGGGGATCCGCGTCATCCAAATCGACGAACCGGCGCTGCGCGAGGGCCTGCCACTGCGGCGCGCCGACTGGCCCGCCTACCTCGACTGGGCGGTCAACGCGTTCCGCCTCGCCACGGCGAGCGTGTCGGACGCCACGCAGATCCACACCCACATGTGCTACAGCGAGTTCAACGACGTGATCCGGGTGATCGAGAAGATGGACGCCGACGTCATCTCGATCGAGAACGCGCGCTCGGGATCGGAGCTCTTGGAGGCGTTCAAGGAGTACCGCTACCCGAACGAGATCGGTCCCGGGGTCTACGACATCCACTCCCCCCGCGTGCCGACCACGGCCGAGATCGTCCAGGCGCTCAAGCGTATGCGGGAGGTCCTCGAGGACCGGCAGATCTGGGTCAACCCCGACTGCGGCCTCAAGACACGCGCCTGGCCGGAAACCCTGGCTGCGCTGCGCAACCTAGTGCACGCCGCGCGCCAGCTGCGCCCCGTGCCCGCGCCTGCCGGCGTGTGAGGCGAAGCATTAGGTTCCCGCTATGAGCGCGAGCGACCTCCGCATCACCGCCGAGCCGATCGACGTCGGCCGGTGCAAGTTCGTGGTGAGTGAGCCTGTCCACGCCGGGGGCGTGCGGCGGTTCGCTTCGCCCGACGAGGCGACCGGGTCGCCCCTCGCGGAGGCCATCTTTGCCATCCCCGGCGCCCAAGTCGCCGAGGTGATCGTGTCGGGGAACTTGGTGACCGTGGTGAAGCGGAGTCCGGCGCCGTGGCAGGTCGTGGGGAAGGCGGTGGGCCAGGCGATTCGCGCGGCCCTCGCGGCCGAACGGCCGGCCGTGGCGCCGAAGGCGGCCGCCCCGAGCCCCGCGACGGACGACGACGCGCTCTACGAACGCGTGGCGGACCTCTTCGACACGCAGGTGAACCCCATGGTCGCCCGCCACGGCGGGCGCGTGGAGTTGATCGATGTGCAGGACGCGGTCGTGATGGTCCGCATGGCCGGGGGGTGCCAGGGGTGCGGGATGGCCGACGTGACCCTGCGGCAGGGGATCGAAGCCATGCTCCAACAGCACGTACCCGAGGTGAAGGGCGTGGTCGACATCACCGATCACGCCGCCGGCGCGAACCCCTACTTCGCTGCCGCTAAGAAGTAGCGGGGGGCGGCATGGCGCGCCCCGCGGCGCCGCGGCTGCTGCTCCTCCTCCCCACCGCGACCTACCGCACGGCCGCGTTCGTCGAGGCCGCGCGCCGTCTCGGAGTCGAGCTCACGGTCGCCTCGGAACGGCCCAGCGCGTTCCAGGAGGCGAATCCCCAGGGCCTCCTCACCCTCGATCTCTCCGACCCCGATCGCGCCGCCGCGGCGGCCGTGCGCTTCGCGGCTACCCACCCCCTCGCCGGCGTGGTGGGGGTCGACGACGACACGGCCGTCGTAGCGGCGGCGATCGCCGACGCGCTCGGGCTCCGCGGGAATCCCATCGCCGCGACGCGGGCGGCGCGGGACAAGTACGAGCAGCGCCGCTTGCTCGCCGCACACGCGGTCCCCATCCCTCGCTTCAGGCTGCACCGCACCGACGAGGACCCCCGCGTCGTCGCTGCCCAGACGGTCTATCCGTGCGTCCTCAAGCCGCTGCGACTTGCCGCGAGCCGCGGCGTGATCCGCGCCGATTCTCCACCGGCGTTCGTCGAGGCGTTCGAGCGCCTACGCCGCATCCTCGCCGAGCCCGACGCCGCTGCCTGCGGGGAGCCTGCCCGTCGGCTGCTCGTCGAGGAGTTCATTCCGGGCGACGAGTACGCGCTCGAGGGCCTGCTCGTGGAGGGCGAGCTGCGCATGCTCGCGCTTTTCGACAAGCCCGACCCCCTCAACGGACCGTTCTTCGAGGAAACGATCTACGTGACGCCCTCGCGGCTCGCGGCGGACGCGCAACGCGCCGTGGCGGCCTGCGCCGCGCGGGCGGCCGCGGCGCTCGGGCTCCGCACGGGGCCGGTGCACGCGGAGCTGCGGGTCAACCAGCACGGACCGTGGCTGATCGAACTCGCGGCGCGCCCCATCGGCGGCCGCTGCAGCGCCGCGCTGCGGTTTGCCGTCGGCGACGCTTGGGCATCGGGGCGGGGGGGGGACGACGAGGCGTGCGCGTCCCTCGAGGAGGTGATCATTCAACACGCGATCGGGCGAACGCTCCCGATGCTCACACGGGAACGGCGGGCGTCGGGCGTGCTGATGCTCCCCGTGCCGCGCGCGGGTGTGCTCCAGGAGGTGCGGGGAATCGAAGGGGCGCGGGCCGTGCCGCTCGTCGAAGCCGTCGCCATCACCGCGCACCCCGGCCAGACGCTCGTGCCGTGGCCCGAGGGGGCGCGCTATCCGGGGTTTGTCTTTGCCCGCGGCGAGACACCGGAGGCCGTGACCGCGGCGCTCCGGGAAGCACAGGATCGTTTGGAGTTCGTGATCGGCTAAGGCGTCGCTACACCGCGGTCGTCGCCACGCACTCGAGCCAGTTGCGCGGCACGCGGTCGATCCCCGTCTCCTCGATCGTCCGGCGCAGGCCCTCCTTCAGGGCGTTCGCCCCATCCTCGAGCGGCACGCCAGGCAGCGCGCCCTCGATGAAGAGCGAGAAATGGCCGATGTCCTCCAGGGCCTCCGGGGTCATCTCGATCTGCACGAGCTGCATTGCGGGCCGGTTGAACCCGGCTCGCACGCAAAGCTCGCCGTACTCCTCGCTCGACAGGAACCGGCGCGCCACGGCGTGCGCCTTGTGCCGCACCTCGAGGCCGCGTTCCCGCAGCACCTGCACCGCCCGCACCACCCAGCGGCGCCAGAACCCGGCCGTCCCTTCCACGTACGCACCCTGAAAGAACGTCGTGTTGAAGGCGAACACCCCGTTCGGCTTCAGCGCCTTGCGGATCTCGGCCATCACCTCCGCTTTGTCGGGGACGAGATGGATGGCGTTCAAGAACACGACAGCGTCGGCGGACGACACGAGGCGGGACACCCACTCGGCGCTCCCCTCCACGAACTGCACCCACTTCGACTCGATCGCGCTGCGCGCCTTCTCGAGCGCCGACGGGGAGGGATCGATGCCGATCACCTCGGCATTGGGGCAGTCGTGCCCCAGCCGCTCGACGATCAGCTTGGTCACTGCTCCGGGGCCGCAGCCGAGATCCACGATCCGGCGGCACCCCGGGCAAATCACCCGTTCCACGATCCAGCGGTTTACCTCGGTGAAGAACGGGTGTCGCGCGAACGCTTCGAACGAGAAGCGGTCCTCGCCACACGCTGCGTGCGCTGTCATCGGCATCCCGTACCCTTCTCCGTGCCCTCGGTCCAAGCCCTCAAGATACAGCGTCCGGGCTGGCTTCGCGCGTCTCCGCCACCTACTATGGGAATCTACGTGACCCTGCCAGGACGTCTAACTCAAGAGACGGAGCGCTCCCTGGTCCGCCGCCTCAAGGCCGGGGACGAGCACGCGCTTCGAGAGTTATACGACACCCTCGCCCCTTGGGTCCTGGGCCTCGCCTACCGCATTCTGCAGGACCAGGACGAGGCCGAAGAGGTGGTCGAGGACGTCTTTGTGCGGGTGTGGCGCCACATCCACAGACACGACCCCCGCCGGGGGCCGCTCGTCCCGTGGGTCTTGTCGATCGCGCGTCACCGCGCGCTTGACGTCGTGCGGCGGCGCCGGCGTTGGTGGCGCAAGGCGGAGCGGTGGGAGCAGGCACAAGCGGTCGAGGGGGACGTGGCCCCCGCACCGGCGACGCACGAGGCCTCGATCCCCGGCTGGCCCGTGCACCGCGAGGTGCATGCCGCGCTCGCGGCGCTCCCCGAGGAGCTCCGGCGCGTGATCACGCTCGCGTACTTCGAGGGCCTGTCCCACAGCGAGATCGCGCGCCGCTTGCAGCAGCCGCTCGGGACGGTGAAGACGCGGCTCCGCGCGGCGCACCAGCGCCTCACGGAGCGCCTGGCGCACTTAAAGGATTGGCTGGCATGATGGACTGGTTGGGCATGGCGGCAGCGCCGCGCACGCCGCCCCCGGAGCTCAAAGGACGGGTGCTGGCGCGCGTCCTCGCGCCACAGCGGCGCTGGCCGCTGATCGCTGCTGCCGTGTTCGTGGCCGCAGTCGGGGTGGGGGCGTGGTGGGCAACGCGCACGATCGGCGCGCTCACGAACGAGCGCGACCGCCTCGCGGGGCGGGTCGGGGCCCTCGAGGATACGCTCGCGAGCTTCATCCACGGCGCGCAGACGCGGCTCGTCCAGATCCCCGTCTCGACCGGGGGCCGCGTCGGGGAGGTCACCATCTTCGCCGACGAGGCGCGACACCGCTGGCTCGTGCGCTGCGACGGCCTGGCCCTGAACGCGCGCGACCAGGCCTACCAGCTCTGGTTTATCACCGACAAGGGGATGGTGACGGCGGCACTAATGCCGATGGACCAGGAGCGCCCCATGGTGATGGCGCTCCCGATGCCGGCGTCGAGCGGGCGGGTCCTCGGCGCGGCGATGAGTATCGAGCCGCGGACCGGCTCCGCCAGTCCGACTGGCCCGATCGTGTTCCACCGGGAGCTCTGATATAGAACGACCGGTCAAGGGGGTCCGGCGTCAAGGTTGTCGTCGTTCCCTTTGTCGGTGAGCGGCCCGAAGGCGGTCGAGGGGCTGTCGCGACGGTTGATCACTCTGATATTCGCG
>DATLKW010000340.1:0-2826 GCA_035538175.1 Gemmatimonadales bacterium
GGTGGTGGGCGCGCCATTCCTGTCGCGCCTCGGCTGGGGTCGTTGGGGCACCCCCGCGCTCGGGTGGGTGGGGGTGGCGGGCATGATCATGGGCATCGGCTTGCGGTTCTGGGCCAACCAAACGCTCGGTGCCGCCTACACGCGCACCCTCAAGATCCTTCCGGGACAGGTGGTGATTTCGAGGGGGCCGTACCGCGTGCTCCGCCACCCCGGGTATGCGGGCGTCCTGCTCATGTGGCTCGGCGCGGGGCTCGCACTCGAGAATTGGATCGCGCTCGTGACGATCGCGTTCGTCTTCGCGTGGGCGTACCGACGTCGGATGAACGCCGAGGAGGCGATGCTGCTTGCGCGCCTCGGCGACGCGTATCGTGAGTACAGCCGTCATACGTGGCGGGTCGTCCCCTTCATCTACTAGCCTGTCGGCGCCCCCGATTCACGCCGTCCCCGTCTCGGGGACCCGATCCCATTACGTGACCGGGACTTACCGCGTCTCTCTGGTTCCGGATGGCGTTGCCCTTTCGTACCATCCGCACGTTGGGGCCGGCGTGCGCCGCGGCTTGGCTCGCGAGCGAAGACTGGAGTGAAGACTGGGAAGGTGAGGGAGATCACACCGAGCCTGTTCGCCCAGCGGGCCTCCGCGTGACCGGCCGCCCCCCGAGGTGCTCTTTTACCTTGTGAGGCGCGGCGACGTGCGGCGCGCCTCCGGCTCCCGGAGGCAGGATGGTCGCGCCCGAGATCGTTATCGTCCCACCCGATGTGCCGCCGGACGCGCTTCTCGTGCTCCGGATCGCCGCCCTGAGCGATAGGATCGCTCTGGACGAATTGGAGGCGCGCCACGGTCTGACCCTGTACGCCCTTGCCTACGCCCTCACGTTCGATCGCAACGCGGCTGACGAGGCGGTGGATGCGACGTTCCGTGAGGTCTGGCGCTCGGCGGCGTCGTACACAAACGAGATGAGCGTCCAGCGCTGGCTCGCCGGGCTTACGCGCCGCATCGTGCAGGATTGGCTGGAGGCCGCTGCCGATCACGTCGTGCCGCTCCCGCGGCGGCAGGCGGCGACCGTTGCCACGCGTGCTGTTCCTGCGCCCGTGGGGACGCCGCGCCGGCGTCTCCGGGCCCTCGCGTGGATGCTGGGCGGCGCGATCCTCGAGCCCGCGCTGCGCTACGCCCGCTCGGCCGTCGGCGCGATTCGGCGGCCGCGTCTTCTCCCGGCCGGGCCCTCAGACCGCGGGCTCCGAGGGGTCGTAACCCCGCCTTGGCCACCCGATCAGACCCGCTACGCCCAAGCGCTGAAGGCGAGCTGACGGGTAGGACCGCGCCGCTCGAGAGGCTCGACGCCCGAGTCCTCCGGCACTACCGTGTAACATGCAGCGTAGGACGCACCGACCCGCTAGGTTAGGGGCGTGACGGGGGGCCGCCGCCGAGGGCCCTCCGCCTGGGGACCCCGCGCTTGTGATCGCGCGGTCCGTCGCAGCTGAACGGGAGGGATTATGAAACGGGTATCGAGCATCTTTGGGAGCAGCGCGTTGGCGGTGCTGTTCGTGGTGAGCGCGGCGGGGGCGGCTGCGCAGGGCAAGCCTGCCCACGCGCCGCGGGCCGGTGCCGGTCATCGGGCAGCTTCCCAGCCGTCGGGCGGCGCGTTCCGGGGGATCGCTGAGAAGCTCGGGACGACGCCGGATGCGTTGGAGAGTGCGTACCAGGCGGCGAAGCAGGCGAACCCCGAGCTCAAGCGTGGCCAGTTCGTCTCCGCCAACATGGTGGCGCACAATCTGAGCGAGAAGCACCCGACCATCACGACGCAGGCGATCTTGGACGGGCTGAAGAGTGGCAAGAGCCTCGGCCAGGTTCTCCAGGGATCCGGCCTCTCCGCGAGTGAAGCGGAGGAGGCGGAGCGGCAGGCAGACCGGGATGTGAAGGCGGCCGTGCGCGAAGGACCCAAGGAGCAGCATTGACCGAGCGAGCGAACCCCTTACCCCAACAGGAGCGGCCCATGCACCTCCGCGCACTCTTGATCCTGGCGGGCGCCGCCGCGTTCCTCGTCGCCTGCGGCAGCTCGACGAGCACCGCGAATTCCTGCGGGAACAGTGGGGCGAACGCCAACGTCAACACCACGAGCTCGAACCAATTTTCGCCCGCCTCGACCACGATCAATCACGGGGAGTCGGTGTGCTGGCAGGGCGCCAACGCGGTGACGCACACGGTCACCGATAGCGGTGGCGCGTTCGACGTCAACCTGCCACCGAATCAGATCTTCATTCACACCTACCCGACCGCGGGGACGTTCCCCTATTATTGCAAGATTCACACGCCGGGGATGATCGGGACCGTCACGGTCAAATAGTGCTGATCCCACTGAACTAGCCTCACCTCCGTTTCTCCCGGCCCTCCTGGCAGCACAGGAGGGCCGGCCGCGATGACCGAGCCCGAGCATCAGTACCGGAAGGTGTACTGTAGCTTGGTGGCCAGCCGGTTCGAGTCGAACGACCACGGCTGCCCGCCGAGCGGGACGGCGACGTTGTGCGTGTAGGTGAGGAAGAAGTCGCCGCTCGGGCGGAAGGTCCAGCGGAGGCGAAGATCGGTCCCGAGCTGGCGTGAGCCGTTGTCGTACTGGGTAAATGAATTGACTTCGAGGTCCGGCGACACGGCCAGGCGGAGGCGGGTGCCGTAGCGTTCGAGCACGAAGGGCACGCGCAGCGTGTGCGGCACCACGGTCCCCTGGTCGCGCTCGCCGCTCAGCTCGACGATGAAGAGGGGCGACGGTTTGATGGACATCGTGCCGATGTATTGGTCGATGTGCCCGTTGTAGAACGACCCGCCGAGATATG
>DATLKW010000341.1:0-15243 GCA_035538175.1 Gemmatimonadales bacterium
GCCCATACCCCGTGCGCACCGCCTCGAGCGGGCCCGCCTTGGCGGCCGCCGTGCCGAGGCGCTGCTGGTAGTTCTCGAAATGCAGGGGATCGGTGGAGCGGAGCTTGGTGTCGAGTTCGTGCCAGGACCCTTCGTCCACCAGGAGATCGATGTATTCCTGGGCCGAGATGCGGCGATGGTGCCCGCAATTGGGGCACACGTTCAACGCCCGGGTGAACCGATCCTTGATGTCGATATGGCCGCACGCGTCACACTTCTCCCACGCGTCAGCCGGGATCTCTAGCATCACCCGTTCCGACGTGCGCGGCTTGCGCTCTTTCTTAAACCAGGCCATGCGGGCCATAGAGGAGGGAGAACAGGCCGACAATTTGGGAGGGGCTAGGGGCTCGCGCCAGCCCCGGACGGCTAAGTTGTTGTCATAGCTCGGCATACCCGGACTGGCGTGACTCCCACGCCACCCGCAGCGCGATCCCGATGCCGAGCGCACAGATCAGCACGAACGACCCCCCGTAAGAGAAGAACGGCAACGGGATCCCGGTGATCGGCAACAGGTTCACCGTCATCCCCACGTTCTCGATGATATGGAAGAACAACAACCCCGCGATCCCGAACACACACAGGCTCGAGAACGGATCGGTGGCCCGCCGGGCGATCCGCAGGAGGATCAAGATCAACGTGGCAAACAGGGCCAGCGCCAACACCACCCCCAGGAAGCCCAGTTCCTCACCGAGCACGGGGAAGATGAAGTCGGTGTGCTGCGCCGGGAGGAAGGCGAGGCGCTTCTGGGGCCCGTGGGTGAAGCCCTGGCCGAACAGGCCCCCCGACCCGATGGCGATCTTCGACTGGATCACGTGCCAGCCCGTGGCGCGCGGATCCACCTCGGGGTTCAAAAAGGCGAGCAGGCGGCTCTGCTGGTAGGGCGCGAGCCGCCGCCAAAACGGCACCGCGATGACGCCCATAATCACGTTCGCCAGCATGACCGCCAACCCCTCCCACACATAGGGCCGCCACCACACGAGCAGGGCGACGAGCACCGCGATCCACACCCCCCAGGCGACCGTCGAGAACGCCAGCACGAGGCCGATCACGGGGGAGCCGAGCAACACAAGGAGGGACGGCTTCGTGCCCGCCCAGAACAGCATCGTGAACAGGATCGCGATGAAGACGAGCGCCGAGCCCAGGTCGGGCTGCTTCGCGACGAGGAGCGCCGGCACCCCGGCGATCACGCACGGGGCAACGAGCTCGCGCAGGGTGTTGGGCGCCTCCCGCCGTTCGGCGAGCCAGCGTGCCAGCATCAGGATCACGGCGAGCTTCGCGAACTCGGCGGGCTGTCCCATGCGGAAACCCCCGATCGCGAGCCACGAGCGCTCCGGACCGCCCGGGCCCCCGCCCGTCCCCACCGCGAGCGTGACGAGGAGTAAGACGAGCCCGATCCCGTACGCGTACCCCGTCGCCCACTCGATCAGCCGGGGCGACGTGCGCAGGCCCAGGAGCATCACGCCGAGCCCGAGCCCGAGCCAAATGAGCTGCCGGTGCCAGATCGTCGTGACGAAGGTCGGGACGTCGGTCTGCCCCGCGGAATAGAGCGTCGCAAGCCCCCACGCGGCGAGGGCCAGCGTGACCGCCACGAGCGGCTTATCGATTTCGCGGAGTGGGGGTCGCATGGCCGGTGTCCGGCGGAGGAGGAGTGGGCACGGTGTCGGGCAGCACCATCGTGGTATCCTCGCCCGCGGGGATGGGGAGGATCTGCGTGGCGTGCGGCGCCGTATCGGTGGGCAACTTCGGCAGCACGTAGCGCGTCGCCGCCGACGTGTCGGCGCCCAGGTAGTGCCCGATCACGCGCGTGACGAGGGGCGCCACGAACGGCCCCTCGCGCGCAAACTCGATGATTGCCCCCACCACGATCTCGGGTTTCTCGACGGGGGCGAAGGCGATGAACCAGCCGTGCGCGGGCCCGTGGGGGTTCTGCGCCGTTCCCGTCTTGCCGGCGATGGCGATGTTGCCGCTGAAGCGTCCCGCCCCGCGCGCCGTGCCCTGCTCGACCACCCACATCAGCGCCTGCCGCAGGCCGGCGAGCTGGTCGGGGAGGAGCCCGAGGCTCGCCCCCGCGGTCGCCGCGGGATGCACGAGATAGGGCGGCCGCACGCGCCCGTCGCTCGCGAGCATCTGGTAGAACCGCACCATGTTCGCGAGCGTTTGCGCGTTTTCCCCCTGCCCGATGGCCAGATTGAGCGTCACCGCCGCCGTCCAACGCCGCGGACCGTAGACCCGGTCGTAGTAGTCCGTGCCGCCCGGGAAGACGGCGGTGATCTCCCCCGGCAGATCGACGCCGGTGCGAGAGCGGAAGCCGAGCCCGCTCGCGTCCTCGAGCATCGACGTGAGCCCGAGCTTCAACCCCAGCTGATAGAAGTAGACGTCGCAGCTCTGGGCGATCGCCTCCGCCAACGACAAATCGCCGTGCCCCTTCGCGTTCCAGCAATGGAAAAAGCGATTGCCATATTGCAGCCCGCCGCGGCACGGGATCGGCATGTGGGAGTGCAACGTCACGAGGCCGCGCTTCAGCGCCATCGTCGCGACGGCGAGCTTCCAGGTGGAGCCCGGCGGATAGAACGTCTTGATGGCGCGGTCCAAGAGCGGGTGCGCGGGACTGGTATTCAAGGAGCGCCAGTAGTCCGGGTCCACGCCGCCGACGAACGCGTTGGGATCGAATCCGGGCGCGCTGTAGAGCGCCAGGATCTCCCCCGTATTGGGGTTCAACGCGAGCACGGCCCCGCGCTGGCCCGCCGGGAAGATCTCGGCGATGTAGCGCTGCAGGTCCAAGTCGATCGTGGTCGTCAGCGCCCGCCCGGGAATGGGGGCGAGGCGCGAGGCAGCGCCCGCGTCCCGCACGACCCGCTGCAGCGCGCTCACTTCGACGAAGCGCACGCCGTCCGAACCGCGCAGCGAGTCGTCGTACTCGCGCTCGAGCCCGTCCTTGCCGACGACACCGCCGAGCCGCACCGGCGCGAAGCGCCGCTGCCCCCGCTCCGCCTCCGTCACTTCCCCGATATAGCCCACGAGGTGGGCCACGGCCGCGCTGTCCGGGTAATGCCGTTTCGGCTCGGGCTGGATCAGGAGGCCGGGAATCACGAGCCGCCGCTCTTCCAGCGCCGACACCGTGGCGAACGGCGCGTTGGGGAGCACCGTGACGGGCAGGTAGGGGGCGCGCCGGTAGCGCACGAGGACGCGTTCGATCGCCGCGTCGTCGAGCTTCACGACCGGCGCGAGGTGCTTGAGCGTCGCCCGCAGGGTGTCTTCGTCCTCGGCGGGGAGGAGCGACACCGTGTAGCCGGGGACGTTCTCCGCCAGCACCTTGCCGTTGCGGTCGGTGATGATCCCGCGGGGAGCGGGCAAGGGGATGGGCCGCAACCGGTTCGTCTCGGATTGCAGCTGGTACTTCGCGTGCTCGAGAATCTGCGTGCGGAAGAACGCGGCCACGAAAATCGCGAGCACACCCCACACCACCGCCCGCGCGACCCGGAGGCGGCGATCGAGCAGATGCGGATGGAAGGACGTCATACCTCACTCACCCGGATCGCGATCCGCCGGCCCACGAGCCACAGCACGAGCACCCCCGCGACCGCCGTCGTCAGGCTCTGAATGGGCGACCAGACGAGCAGCTCCCAGCCGAGCATCCCCCCCTTCAGCTTCCCCGAGGCGAGGGCCACGGCGAGGTTCCGACACCACGTGCCGGCGAAGAACATGCAGCCGTTCACGAAGAGGTTCTCCGCGAAGAACACCGCCTTGCTCCACGAGGAGAGATACCCCACCAACGTGTGCGCGAGCGCGCCGGCCCCGAAGGACGCGGGCGTCAGGGCGTCCCGCACGATCCCCACGACGAACCCCGCGCCTGCACTCGGGCCCGGCCGCGCGCGGATCGTATAAATGAGGAGCGCGAGGAGTAAGAAATCGGGGGCCACCCGGTCGCCCCCGAGCCAGCCCCGGGCCGAGAACTGCAGCACGACGAGCACGCCGAGGATGACCCAGAAGCGGTACCGGTCGCTTCGCCTCATGGGGGCGTTGCTCCGCTCGTCTCGAACACCGAGCGCAGGTCGCCGCGGCTCGGGCCCGCACTCAAGATCATCACGTGCGTGACGGCGGCCGGATGCACCGCGGGGCGTAACAGATAGGTCCGCTCCCACCCTTCCGCCTCAGCCGCGACCCCGACCACCTCGCCAATCGGAATGCCCCGCGGCAACACGCCACCGAGCCCCGAGGTGAGAATCGGCGTGCCGTTCGGGACGAGTTGGCGATACGCCACGCCCTCGAGCTCGAGCAGCCAGACGCGCGGGCCCTCGCTGCCGTGCGGCGCGACGATGCCGTACACGCTACCGTCCGCCGCCATCGCGCTCGCCCGGAAGTCGGGGTGCGCCCACGTCACGACGAGACTCGTCTGCTGGTCCACCGCGCTCACCACGCCCACCAGACCCTCGGGACTCACGACGGCCGAGAGTGGCTTCACCCCCTGCTTCTTCCCTGCCGACACGATGAAGGTGAGCGGACTCGTCGGCTCGGGCTCGCGCAGCACCTCCGCCGGGATGTAGCCGGTCCGGAGCCGCGTCCCGAGGCCGAGGAGACTCCGCAAGCGGGCGTTCTCGCCCCGCAGCTCGGGGAGGAACGTGGCGACGAGGGTGGCCGAGTCGCGCTGGGCGACGATGGCGTCGTAGCGGGCGAGCGCGGCGGACACACGCTCGATCTGCTGCTGCAGGCTCAACAGCGGCGCCAGCACGGTCTGCCGCAGCGCGCGGGCGATCGGATCGCGCAGCCGCGGCGGCAGGCTCATGGCGGCGGCGGAGAGCAGGACGCACCCGAGGAAGACCAGGGTGTCGGCCCGCGAGGCATAGCGGTCCGCTCCGAGCGCCATCGCCCTACGTGGTCAGGACGTTGCGGTATTTCTCCGGATCGTCGAGGATCCGCCCCGTCCCCCGCACGACGCAGGTCATAGGATCCTCGTCGAGATGGATCGGCAGGCCCGTCTCCTGCTGCAACAACACGTCGAGGCCGCGAATCAAGGCCCCCCCACCCGTCATCACGATGCCGCGGTCCACGATGTCGGAGGCGAGCTCGGGAGGCGTGATCTCGAGCGCCCGCCGCACCGCGTCCACGATCTGTTGGATCGGCTCCTGCACCGCCTCGCGGATCTCGCTCGAATGCACGCGCACGATCTTCGGGATCCCGGAGACCAGATCGCGGCCCTTCACTTCCATCTCGCGCTCCTCGCCCACCGGCGCGGCCGAACCGATCTGGATCTTGATCTGCTCCGCCGTCGGCTCCCCAATCAGGAGGTTGTAGTTCTTCCGCATGAACTGGACGATCGCCTGGTCCAGCTCGTCGCCCCCCGTCCGGATCGACGTGTCGGATACGATGCCTGAGAGCGCGATCACCGCGATCTCCGTCGTCCCACCGCCGATGTCGATCACCATGTTTCCCGTCGGCGTTTCCACCGGCAGGCCCACTCCGATCGCCGCCGCCATCGGCTCGGCGACCATGTAGACCTCCTTCGCCCCCGCCGACTGCGCCGAGTCGCGCACAGCCCGCTTCTCCACCTCGGTGATCCCCGACGGCACGCACACGATCACCTTCGGTTTCACGCGGAAGAGATGGCGATCGATGATCGTCTTTAAGAAGAACCGGAGCATCTTCTCGGTGACGTCGAAGTCCGCGATCACGCCGTCCTTCAGCGGCCGCACGGCGAGGATGCCGTCGGGAGTCCGGCCGAGCATCCGCTTCGCCTCGAGCCCGATCCCCTTGATCTTCCCGGTGGACTTCTCGATCGCGACGACGGAGGGCTCGTTCAACACGATGCCCTCCCCCTTCACGTAGATCAGCGTATTGGCGGTGCCCAAGTCGACGGCGATCTCGTTCGCCGGGCTCCAGGCACCGAGCTTCAGGTTTGGCCAGCGCACAGACACTCGGGCACGGGTCGTCGGGTGAAAAGTTGTCGGGAGGGCGCGCTTTGAGCGCCTCAACCTAATGAAAAGCGTAACTCCAAGCAAGGCTGATGCTTGACGCCCCTCCCACGGGCCGCTACCCTTGCCCCATGCGACCCCGCCGCGGCCCCCACCCCGAAGCGATCGCCGTCGTAGATCTCGCGCTGTGCGACCGCTGCGGCCTGTGCCTGCCGCTCTGTCCCCACGAAGCGATTCACCTGGCGCTCGCCGACTTGGTCGTCGACGCCACCGCGTGCACCGGGTGTCGCAAATGCGTCGCCCCGTGCCCCGTCGGCGCGCTTGCCATGGTCGCCGCGTGACGCGCGACACCGACGTTCTGGTCATCGGTGCGGGGCCCGCCGGGGCGGTCGCGGCCGGCGAAGCAAAGCGCCACGCCCCGGAACTCGACGTGCTGCTGCTCGAGCGTGACCGCGCGGTCGGAGCCCCGGTGCGCTGCGCCGAGGGCGTGGGGGACGCAGGACTCCGGGAGTTCGCGAACCCCGACGGCGCCCCCTGGGTCGCCCGCAAAATCACCCGCGTCATCTTTCTCGCCCCCGACGACACGGAAGTGCGAGTGGCCGAGCGGGACGTCGGCTGGATCCTCGACCGCACCCGGTTCGACCCCTTCCTCGCCACCGAAGCGGTGGCCGCGGGCGTCGAGCTCCGCGTCGGGACCGAGGCCTCGGGGATGTGCCGCGAGCCCGACGGCCGCTGGCTCGTCCGGCTGCGGGGCGTCGGGGGCGAGACCACGTGTCGGGCGCGCATCGTGATCGCGGCGGACGGCGTCGAAACCATGGTCGGGCGCTGGGCGGGCCTCGACACCCGCGTGCCGGCACGCGACATGGAGTCGTGCGCCCAATACGTCGTGCAAGGGATCGACTGCGACCCGGACGCGATCTACCTCCAATTCGGCGACCAGATCGCGCCGGGGGGCTACGCCTGGGTGTTCCCCCGGAGCCCCGGGGTCGCGAACGTCGGACTTGGCCTCGTGGCCCTAAAGGCCGACGGCCGCACCGCGTGCGGCTACCTGGACGACTGGATCGCGCGGCGCTATCCCGGGACCGCGAAGACCGGCTACACGGTGGGGGGCGTGATCGTGCACACCACGATCAAAGCCACCTACACCGACGGCGTGCTCGTCGCCGGGGATGCGGCCCACATGATCAACCCGCTCTCGGGCGGCGGCATCGTCAATGCCATGAAGGCCGGACGCCTCGCCGGCGAGACTGCGGCCCAGGCCCTCCGCGCGGGTGACACCAGCGCGCAGCGGCTCTCGGCCTACCACTCCGCCTGGATGCAGCTCCTCGGCGACGACCACTTGAAGTACTACCGCATCAAGCAGGCGCTCGAAGGGCTGGACGACGACTTCTTCAATGCTCTCGCGCGGACCGCCAACGCGATCCCGCAGCCGAAGCGGACGCTCGGGCGCATCTTCACGCATGCCCTGATCCGGCATCCACAACTCATTCCCGTCGCGGCGAGGTTCTTCGTATGAGGAGCGCGAGGTGACGCTCGGAATCGATCTCTCGGGCAAACGGGCACTCGTCGCCGGCGTGGCCGACGACCAAGGCTACGGCTTCGCCATCGCGAAGGCGCTCGCGGAAGCGGGCGCCACGGTGTGCACGGGCACCTGGCCGCCGGCGCTCAACATCTTCTTGAACCTGCTCGAGCGCGGCAAGATCGACGCCGCGCGCCGGATGCCCGACGGCTCCCTCCTCGCGTTCGAGAAGATCTACCCCCTGGATGCGGCGTTCGATACGCTCGCCCAGGCTCCCGACGAGATCCGCACGAACAAGCGCTACAAGGACGTGGGCGACTTCTCGGTCGAAGGGCTCGCCACGCGGCTCGTCCAGGAGCTCGGGCCGAAACCGCTCGACATCGTCGTGCACTCGCTCGCCAACGGCCCCGAGGTCAAGAAACCGCTCCTCGACACGAGCCGGGCGGGCTACCTCGCGGCTGTGAGCGTGAGCGCGTATTCCCTGGTCTCGCTGGTCGCGCGGCTCGGGCCCCTGATGCGGCCGAGAGGATCGTTCCTCTCCCTCACCTACATGGCGAGCGAGCGCGTCGTGCCGGGCTATGGCGGCGGGATGTCGTCGGCCAAGGCCGCGCTCGAGAGCGATACCCGCACCCTCGCCTTCGAGGCGGGACGGAAGTTCGGCGTCCGCGTGAACACGATCTCGGCGGGGCCGCTCGCCTCGCGCGCCGCGAGCGCCATCGGCCAGATCGAGAAGATGGTCGAGTACTACGCCGCGAACGCGCCGCTCCCCGAGCCACTCGCCGCCCGCGAGGTGGGGACCACAGCCGCCTTCCTCGCGAGCCCCCTGGCGAGCGGGATCACCGGCGCCACGATCTACGTCGACAAGGGCTACCACGCCATGGGCGCCGCCGTGGCGACGGGGAACCTGCTCTAGCGGCGCGGGAGGCGACCTCGTGCGCACCCCGGAGCGGGCGCACGAATACCCTGATCCTCCGTCCCCTCGACCGTCCGTGCATCGGCGCGGTCCCGCTTTGATCTGGCGGGATGTGAGTGCGGCGGGGTTAATCGTTGAACGCCGCGGCGGGAGCCCGAAGCGCGTGGGGAAGCTTGTGCCACTGGTCGTGGCTGAGCACAGCACGGGCGCGCTCGAGCGCCCAGCCCGCGTTCTCGCGTACCGCGACCAGCTTGACCGCGGGGTCGAGCGACTCCGGGACCGACCGGTTCCGCGCTTCGAGCGAGTCGGCGATCGCCTGGAGCCGGGCGGTTTGCTCGGGCGTGCAGCCGAGCGAATCCCGCCACTCGAGGATCGCGCTAATCGGGTTCGCGGCGGGCGCCAGGGTGGGGAGGCCGGGTGCCGCGGGCCGGCCGCCGCGCAGGCTCCGGCGCAGTGGGCCCGGGCCGAGCGTCAGGTGGGCCTGGAAGGCGAGCTGGAAGGGAACGATGACGCCGCCGCCTGCACTGGCCGTTGAGCCGAACCGGCCGTTCACGAGGTAGTGGAACTGCGCGGTCGTCGGGTCGAAGCTGCGGACGAAGAGGAGCACAGGGTCCGGCGCCGTCGTGTAGCCCCAGCCGTGCCGGTTCCCGGCACCGTGCAGCCACGCGTCCAGACCGCCCATCAGGTTGACGGAGAAGAGCGACAGCGTAAGCCGGCGCTCCAGCCCGAACCAACCGGGGCGCCAGTTGAGCTGCACGTCGAAGGCGGGTTGCCAGGGGCCGGTGCAGGAGTTGCGTCCGGCAATCCGACCGAGCTGGCTGAGGAGACAGCGGCGTACGCCCAACGGCGCGCCAACCAGTAGGGCGCGCATCCCGTTGGCCACGGCCGTGTCCCCGGTCCGAGCGGGATCGAAGATGAACGCTCGGTCATTGCGCGCGCCGTCCCCGTTGATGTCGGACCCGACGAGGGGCGTGAACGGGACCCCGGAAATGAGGCGCCCGATCGCGCCGAGCTCGAGCGCCGCGTTGATGGGGTGAGTCACGGCGGCGAAGAACACGTGCCGGCGCTCGAGGTCGCTCGTGGCCCATTCGGCCGTGTTGGGATTGCCGCCGGTCGTCGGCGCCTCGAACCCGTGCAGCGCCGAGCAGCACGAGAACGACGACTGATCGCGAGCCCGGGTGAGCGTGTAGGCGAGCCGGATCGCCCCCCCGCGTGCCGTCGCGCCGGCGAACGACACGGTGAGTTGCTTCGTGTCGGATTGGAGATCCGAGCGGATGAGGAGGACCTTGCCGAACTCGGGGTGGATGCGGGAGCCCGTGAGGGCGACGGCCCCGGTCGCCGGGAAGATCGAGTCGGCCGCGACGTAGATGGGGCGGCCGGCTTCGTCGGCGAGCGTAAAGCGCGGCGTGGCGTTGAGGTTCAAGTCCCGGAAGCCGTACTGGCTCACGCCGCGGGCATAGCTCCCCTCGAGCGTCACCCAGTAGGTGCCATGGAAGCGCTGGACCAGGCCGAGCGACGCACGCCGCGCGCGGGGCGCGGTGAAGTCGCGAGCGAACGCGGTCACGTCGGGGCGGGCGATGACCGTGGTGCCGGTGGCGCTGTCGGTGCATTGCGACGGGATCGTGGACGGATCCTGGTCGTAGCGTGACCAGGCGGGCGTCGGCACCGCGGCGCCGATGCACACCAGGTCACGCTCGGCGTCGGAGAGCCCTGGCGCGGCGAGCGCGCTGCTGTAGAGCGAGGGCGGGGTGGGGCTACGGAAGTCGCCCACCCCGCCGCGCAGGTAGGTGGTGTGGGGAACATCCGGCCCGCCTGCGGCCTCCCAGGTGAATCCGACGCGCGGCGACACGTGCACCTCGCTCGGGATGCGATCGGTGCGCACTCCGAAGAGCGAGTCCACTCCTGGGTTATTGGGCGGCGCGCCGCTGAAACGGGTGGCTTCGAGCCGCAGCCCGTAGGTGAGGTACAGGCCACTGCCGACGCGCCAGGCGTCGCCCGCGTAGAGCGCGCTGTTCCACGCCGTCCCCGCCCGCGCGAGCGGCGTCAAGGTCCGCGCGAACGTCGCAGGACTGTCCGCCGCGAGGGCGGCGAGCGACGGGAAGGTGAACGTGCCGAACTGGTTGAAGGTCACGTTCTCTTCCGCTCGCGTGCCGTTCAGGTAGGCGCCGAGCTTGAAGCGATGGGCCGCGCGCCCCGGCAGCCAAGAGAACTCGTCGGCGAGCTCGACGCTCCGGTCGTCGGCGAGCTGGGGGAACGCGCCGTTACCCCCGAAGTTGAGCCACGCCACGCCCCCGCTGCCGTCGGTCAAGGCGGAGGCAACGGCGACGTGCGCGGCGGGTAGGGTCACGAACGGGGTCCAGTCCTGGCGTTGCCGCGCGACGTAGCCGCGCAGCTCGTTGATCCAGTGCTCGCCGAAATACGAGGTGAACGAGGCCATCACACCGCCGGCGCGGGCGGTGCGCGTCCCGCCGGTCGCGGGCAGGGCGAGGGGACCCACGTGGATGGGTTCCTGCGAGTCCCACCGACCGTCGAGCCGAAGGGTCAGGGTATGGGCGTCCGAGAGCTGCCAGTCGAGGCGCACCAGGCCGAGGGCATTCTCGGTGGCGCGGTCGCCGGCGTGGCCCGGGATTGTCAGCGGAGCGCCCGTCGCGCCAGCGAGCGTGACGAAGCGCGCGGCGGAGTCGGGGCTGACGCCGAGCCTGAGCAGGGTGCCGGGATCGATGACCGCGAGCGATGGAAGGGCCTGGTCGCGCCACCGCCCCTGCAGCGCCGCGAAGAAGAAGAGCCGGTCGGCTACGAGCGGGCCGCCCATCCCGCCACCCAATTGGTTCTGCGTCGTTCCCTGCCCGAACGGGGAAGACGTGGCGTCACCCCACGCGACGGAGCGATCGCGTAGCGCATAGGTGAACGCCCCCTGCGGGACATTGGTGCCGCTGCGGGTGGTCGCGGTGACCAGGCCACCCGAGAACTGGCCGCGGGCGACGTCGTACGTGGTGGTGACGACCCGGACGGAGCGAATGGCGTCCTGCGGCACCGTCCCCGCGCCGAAGGACATGCCGTCCAGCGTGACTGCGTTCGCGCTGGGTCGCTGGCCCGCGACGGAAAACGCGGTGGCGCTGGAATCGGTGCCGGCGATGCCCAGGACGCCCGGCGTGAGGGTCGCCACCGCGTTCAAGTCGGCGGCGTCGATCGGCAGGCGCGCGAGCTGCTCCGGGTTGAGGTTCGTACCGGTGGAGCCCGGCCCCGTGCGCTCGGCGCGCGCGCCCGAGCGTGCCCTGACGGTGATCGGCTCCAGCGGCACGGCGAGCAGCCCCATCCGGATCATCGCCACGATGCGGTCTTCGTCCACCTGACGGGCGACCGTGACCTGGGTCGCGGCCATGCCGATGAAGCGCGCCGTCAGCTCGTAACGCCCGCCCCCGTCGGGAAAGACAATCGTGTAGCGCCCCTGCGCATCGGTCTTCCGCTGCCGCGAGACGCGGGTCTCGAGGGAGGTCGCCACGACCACGGCGCCGGCGAGCGGCTGGCTGTCGGGTCCCATCACCGTGCCGGTGATGATGTCCGTGGTCGCACCAACTTGGGCGGTGCTCGCGCGAGGTCCGAGCGCCGCGAGGAGGCCGACGAGCGCGCAGCACACAGCGGGTCCACCCCTCATGACAAAACCCGCACGCCCTCCTCGAGCATCATGGCCGCCCAATCGGGGCGGGCGGGGATCCGTTTCACGACGTCGTGCCGGGCGCGATGCAGGCATTCCAGGGCGCGGTAAAACGGTACGTGGGCCACGGCGCCCGGGACGCCGCCCCCTCGCCTCCCCGGCGGCCCCCCCTGTCCCCCCGTCGCTGCGGCATACGCGCGCAGGAAGCAGGCGGCAGGTTCGTCCAGGGCGTGGAGCGAGCCCAGGTGTTTGAGGGCCACGCGCTGGCAGGCGACCATGAAGTAGCCGACATCCCGGGCGGGATCCGCGATGTCGCACTCGTCGAGATCGATCGCGACGGTGCGCGACCCGCTGAGCAGCACGTGACCGGGCATGTAGCTGCCGTGGCCGGCCCGGAGGGCCGCGCCGTCCGAGGCTGGAGTCGCGGCCCCGAGCTTTTCTACCAGCCGTTCGCACAGGCCCCGGTGGCCAGCCGCGCAGCTCCTGACTTGCTCAGCCCAGTGCTCGAGATGGGTGCGCTCGTCGTAGACGCTGCCGCGCGGGGGCGCCGCGGCGTGGAAACGCCCGAGCCACCGGGCACAGCGCTCCATCGCCGCCATTTGCCCATCGCGGTCCCCCGCGAGCAGCACCTCCTTCGCCGATGGGCCGGGCACTTTCTCCTCGAGCAGCACGTGGAGCGCGGGGAAGTAGGCGAGGGGCTGGGGAATCGCGAACTCCGCCGCTGCGCCGAGGCCCGCCCGTGCGAGGGCGTCCATCACCCGGAACATGTCGCAGTGGTCCTGGGCGAACACCTTCCCGATCAGCGTGTGCGAGCCACCGTCGGTGCGCAGCGTTATTTCGAAGGTCGAGCGATGATGCTCGTGACATCGGAGCAGGCGCGCATGCATCTCCTGGGGCGTGCCCCAGCGCCACTCGAAGACCGCCTGCCGCTCGAGTTCCGCTGCAAAGGCGCGCCCCGCCAGCACGGCTACGTAGCGGCTCGCCGCCTGGGGGAAGTCCCCCGGCGCGAGGAGCCCGCACTCACGCTGGGCCGGCGTAGGCATCGAGGACATGGGCAAGCTCCTTTAAGAAATTCGCGAAGTGCCGCGACAAGCCGCGGTGGTGCCCCCACCACGCGAGCCACTCGAGCGATTGGTAGAGCGCTACGGTCGCGAGCTCCTGGGAGAACGCCTCCCACGCGAGGCGCTGGCCCGTGGCAGCCTGAACTTCCTCGAAGTAGGCGACCCGCATCGCGTGGCGCTCGTCCGCAGTCCACTTACCCGAGGTCAGGCTCACGAGGTCGAACGTCCCGGGCCCGAGCGCGGCGGTTTCCCAATCGATCACCACGATCCGCGGACGGGCGCGGCCACCGCGCAGCATGATGTTCTTGCCGAAGAACTGTCCGTGGATCACCGAGCGCGGCAGCGTGCTGAGCCAGTCAATCTGTGACGCGTAGCGGTCGAGTCCCCGGCTGACGAGGTCGCGTTCGGCTCGGTCGACGTTGGGCAGGATCGCCCGGACGCGCGCGGCACAGCGCTCGTAGTGGGCACGGTCGTAACGCGGCAGGAACTCCGTCCGGGCCCGTGGGAGATCGCGCGTCGCCGCGTGAAAGCGCGCGGCCCAGCGCGCCGCCGCCGTCCAGCGCCAGAGATCGAGGAAGTTGTGCAACACGATCCGGCCGCCGTGCTCCAGGAAGATCCAGTACAGGCCCCGTTGCGGCTCCCAGCGCGCGGCGTACAGGTGCAGCGTCCCGAAGCGCTCGGGGGAGAGAATGGACTGATAGACCCGCACTTCGCGGCGACTCGGCTCGAGGTCCAGGGGCCGCACCGCGCGCGCCTTCTCCATCTGATGGTTGGGGTTCAAGTCCTTGAAGAAAACGAGGACCGGCTGCTCTCCCTCGAGCGTGACGCGTAGCCTCTCGGTGCGAAAGCTCGAGCTCGACCCCAGGAGCTCCCGGCGGATGCCGCGGATCCGCACGGGGCGCCCGCGCAGGCGGGATAGCCCCTCGGCGAGCGTCTCCGCCATCACGCGGGCCAGACCCCTCGGCTCCGTCGCCAGGACCGCGGCGGGATCGACCACCCGGGCGTCCTCAGCCATCGCCGGCATCCGTCAGAAACAGCCAGGCCGATTGTGGGCTCTCCGCCTTGAACCCCAGATAGCGCGTCGCCGTGAGGGCGAGGGGCGCCAGGATCCGCTCATACAGCACCCGCTCGAGCAATGCCCGCGCCCGCCGCGATCGGCGGGCGATGATCGGCGCCCCACCCGGCCCCGCCCCGATGAGGCGGTAGGTCGCCGAGGCCTCGCCGCGATGCAGCACCTCGATGCGTTCGGGATCTGGCGAGTCGTGCGCGAGCGCGCGCCACGCCACGACCGCCGGATGCCAGGCGAGCTTCCCCCAGAGCTGAGTGCTGGGCCGTCCATTCATCGGTGTTGCCATGCGAGGGTCGGGGTCGTGTGCACCATGCGACCCCCCTCCAGTTGGAGCCGCACGTCGCAGATGGCGAGCGCGCTCGTTCGGTGGGTGATCAGGAAGGCCGTCCGCCCCCGCATCAGGCGCTCCATCGCCTCGAGGATCGCGGCCTCGGTTTTCGCGTCGACGGCGCTCGTGGGCTCGTCGAGGATCAGGAGCGGCGCGTCCTTGAGGAACGCCCGGGCCAGCGCGACGCGCTGGCGCTCGCCCCCGGAGAGCTGCATGCCGCGCTCGCCCACCGGCGTTGCGTAGCCGTGGGGCAGGCGCAGGACGAACTCGTGCGCCCCGGCTGCGCGTGCCGCCCGAACGATGTCTCGCTCGCTCGCGCCCGGCCGCGCGTAGGCGATGTTCTCGGCGATGCTGGTCGAAAAGAGCACCGGGTCCTGGAGCACGATCGCGAACTGGCTGCGCAGGTCGGCCAGCCGATAGTCGCGCAGGTCCACACCGTCGAGCAGGACGGCGCCCGCCGTCGGGTCGTAGAACCGCGTGAGAAGGCTCACCAGCGTGGTCTTGCCCGCCCCCGTCGCGCCCACGACCGCCACCCGCGCGCCCGAGGGAACGTCGAACGAAACGTCGTCCAGCACCCGGTGCGCCGGATCATAGGCGAAGGACACATTGCAGAAGGCCACCGCGCCCCTGGCCCGCTCGACGGAACGGGCGAAGGGCCGCTCGGGCACGTCGGGCCGCTCGTCGAGCAGGGCGAACGCCCGCTCGACGCTCGCGAGATAGGTCTGGAAATTGCCGGCTTTCTGGCTGACG
>DATLKW010000342.1:0-3125 GCA_035538175.1 Gemmatimonadales bacterium
AATTCGGCTTCGTGATGTTGACCCTCCTCCTATCGCACCTCGGCCTGGGCGAGCTCGCCTGGGTGCGCATCTTGGGTGGTAACGTCGTGGGCGCGGTCATCGCCGGCACCTACCTGTTCCGGACGCACCCCGTCGCCAAGGAGCTGCGGGCCGCCGAGCGCGAAGAGAACGAGTAACCGACGTCGGCCGGGAACTTTGTGGATGTGTAGTTCATTCATGAACTACACATCTTCGCTGCCGAGGCCTGGCGATGCCGCTCCCGTTCCGCTCCCCGCTCCCCCTCGTGGCCCTCGTCACGCTCGTCCCCACTGGCCGGGGCGCAGCGTTGCAGGGTCGGCCGCCCGCTCAAGGCTTGTGCGGCCTGCTCGCGTCCGCCCCGGTCGTCGTGCCCACCCAGGCCGAAGCGGCCTGGGCGAGCCTGGGCGCTGCGCCATTGTTGCACGTCTCCACGGATTCCATCAGACGCGAGCTCGTCATCGACATCGGACCCGTCGACGTGCCGCCGCACGGCATGGCCGAGCATGCGGACGAGCTCGTCTACCAGCTCGCCCACGTCCCCGTCGATCTCTGGACCCACGGCTACCGTCTCACCCTCACTGACGCCCGGGGACGCCCCGTGCCACGGCGCGTGCTCCACCACATCGACACCACCCGTCCAGGCGCGCCCGACCTGTTCCTACCGGTGGCGCAGCGTTTCGTGGCGCTCGGCGCGGAGACGCGAAACGAGAACCTGCCGGGATGGCTCGTGGGGGTTCGGCTGTACGCGGGCGAGCCGCTCCTCGTGAGCACCATGCTCCACAACCCGACGGCCCTCCGCTACGCCGGGGTCCACGTGCGCCTCGTGCTCCCGTATACGCGCGCGCGGCCGCTCGTCGAGGTCGCGGGCTTCCGACTCGACGTGATGTTCCCGACCGGTCCGATGGAGTTCGACCTCCCACCGGGACGCACGGTGCGCTCGTGGGAGGGCAGCCCCGCCGTCCCCGCGCGGATCCTCGGACTCACGGGGCACCTCCACAAATACGCCGAGTGGATCGCGCTCGAGGACGTCACCGCGCACCGCATCCTGTGGCGGGCGCGACCCCGCCTGGATCGCCAGGGAGAGGTTACCGACGTGCCGGTCTCGTTCCCTCGGTTTGGCCTCGGCCGGGTCATCGTGCCGTGGCACCGCTACCGGGTGAGCGCCAGCTACTTCAATCCCACGAGCCGGATGATCCCTGAGGGAGCCATGGCGAAGGTGGGCGGGGTGTTCACGCCGCTCGCGCCGCTCCCGTCCGTGGACCGGCGTCACCCGCTCTACCAAGAGGATCTTCGCTACCTCCTCGGCCTTCGCTGCGCGCCCCCGGCCATGCCGGGATGCTGGCTCACGGGCCGCACGGCGGCGACGAGGAGTAGCACACGATCGGGGCGTCATGCGCCCCGGCAACCTTAGCCGTTTGGAGGCATCACATGCTGAGACAGTTCCTCTCGATCTCGACCGCGGCCCTCGTGGCCGCTACGCTGCCGGCGACGGTCCGGGCGCAGGCCGGCGCCGCCCTCCCCTACCGTCTGACCCTAGGCGGCTCGTTCGGAGGTCTCTCGGGTGCGGCCAACCTGAACGACGCCGGGACGAGCGATTGGCGCCTCGGCTGGGTAGGGTCGTTCGACGGCACCGTGTGGGTGCTGCAGCGCGTCGGGCTTCGCGCGAGCGGCAGCTGGGCACAGGACAGCATCGGTGGCGTCACGCTTGCCGGCCGCGGCAAGTTCAACAAGTTCGCCTACGACGCGGACCTCGTCCTGCGCTATCCCGTCGCGGCGGGGAGCGGCACGCTCAGCCCGTACGTACTGGGTGGGGTCGGCGCCGTGAACGTCCACGAGCTCGGGGCCGACAGCACGTGGTCCAAGTTTGCGGGTAATGTCGGGGTAGGGCTCGAATACCGGTTCGGCAGGGTCGGCGTGCGCGCCGAAGGGCGCGATTTCATCTACACCTTCGACCGGTACGGCTTTAATAAGACGCAGCACGATATCGCGTGGCAGGGCGGGATCACCCTGGCCTTCTGAGATCCGGGTTCGAGGCGTCCGCGAGCCGCGCGTTTGACCGTGACGCTCAGCGCGGTATCATTTGGCGCATGCGCACGCGTTCGCGGCCACGAGCCCCTGCGCTCCCGCCGACGAGCCGCCTCGTGTTCTCACTGCTCGAAACCGCCGGAGCGGTGGAGGCGCATCTCGAGGCGGCCCTCGGCGCGGTCGGGCTGTCGCTCGCCAAGCTCGGTGTGCTCAACCTCCTCGCCGAAGCTCGTGGTCCCCTGCCGCCCTCCGCGCTCGCCGAACGGCAGCACTGTGTGCGCTCCAACATCACGCAGCTCATCGACCGCCTCGAGAAGGACGGTCTGGTCCGCCGCCAGCCTGACCCCCGCGACCGCCGCGGCGTCCTCGCCGCTCTCACGCCCGCGGGGGAGCGAGCCTACGCCCGCGGGATGCGAGCGCTCGCTCAGGCCCAGCGCGCCATCGTGCGCGTCCTGAGCGCCGGCGACGCCACGAGCCTCGAGCACGGGCTCCGGTCCCTTGCGCCGTCGCGGCGTCACTGACGCGGCGCCTGATCGTCACACCACAAGGAGCGAACGATGCGTTACATCGTGTTGCTGGGCCGGGTGCTTTACTCCGTGATGTTCCTCATGACGGCGTTTGGGCACTTCTCGGCGGGATACGTCGGCTACGCCGCGCAGGCAGGGGTCCCGATGCCGGGCGTGCTGGTGCCCCTGTCGGGGATCATTGCGATCGCCGGCGGCCTGAGTATAGCCCTCGGCTACAAGACGAAGCTCGGCGCCTGGCTCGTGGTGCTCTTCCTCGTGCCCGTGACGTTCATGATGCATCGATTCTGGACGGTCACCGATCCCATGATGGCCGGGATGCAGATGGCCAACTTCTTCAAGAACATCTCCATGCTCGGCGCGGCCCTTTTGATCGCGTACTTCGGCGCGGGGCCGCTGAGCCTAGACGCCCGCGCCAGCGCGCCGGCAGCGCCAGCACCCGTTACGCGCGTGTGAGTTCGATCAGCGTGATCTCGGCTGGCGCCCCGAGGCGGAGCGGCGGTCCCCAGTAGCCGGTGCCGCGGCTCACGTAGAGCCACATCGCCTCGAGGCGGTGCA
>DATLKW010000343.1:0-5753 GCA_035538175.1 Gemmatimonadales bacterium
TCGTGGGCGCTGGCCCCGCGGGGCTATGCGCCGCGATGTACGCGGGCCGAGGGATGCTCAAGGCGCTCACGATCGAACGCGGCGCCCCCGGCGGTGAGCTGCTCAACACCGACTTGATCGAAGACTACATCGGGTTCGAAAGCATCAAGGGGTGGGAGCTCGCGCAACGCATGGCCGAGCATGCGAAGAAGTTCGGCGCCGAAATCGTCACCGACACCGTCACGCGCATCCGGCGGACTCCCGACGGGTGGTTTGACGTTGAGACCACTCGGGGTACCACCTATCGCGCCCCTGCGGTGATCCTCACCGCCGGCGGCACGCCGGTCAAGCTCGATGTGCCCGGCGAACACGAACACGCGGGGAAGGGCGTGTCCTATTGCGCCGTGTGCGACGGGGCGTTCTTCAAAGGCGAAGTCCTCGCCGTCGTGGGCGGCGGGGACGCGGCCGTCGAAGAGGCCGACTACCTCACCCGCTACGCCACCAAGGTGTACATCGTACATCGGCGCCATGAGCTACGCGCTTCGAAGATCCTCCAGGAACGTGCCTTCGCGAACGCCAAGATCGAGTTGGTCTGGAACAAACGGGTCGTGGAGATCGCGGGGAACGAGCGGGGGGTCGACCGCCTCGTCCTCGAGGACACCGTGACCGGCGAGGCCTCCACCCTCACCGTGGGCGGCGTCTTCATCTTCATCGGCTTCAAGCCCAACGCGGGCCTCGTCGCCGGACACGCGAACCACGACGCCGGTGGCTACTTCCTCACCGACGAGCGTATGATGACCTCGATTCCAGGTCTCTTTGCCGCCGGCGACGTCCGTAGTCAGGTGACCCGCCAGATCACGACCGCCGTGGGCGACGCCACCACCGCCGCGATCGCGGTCGAGAAGTACTTGGCTGCGTTCCGCGAGCGCGCGAAGGCGGGCGCGGCGTCGTGAACGTCGTCGCCGTCCCGAACGGCCAGTTCGCCGAGAACTGCTACCTCGTCATCGATGACGCGAGCGGCGTCTGCGCGGTGATTGATCCCGGCGAGGACGCCGACCTGATCGCTCACCACCTCGCCCGGTCGGGTGCGCGGCCGGTGGCGATCTGGTTGACGCATGCGCACATCGATCACGTACTCGGCGTCCCCCGACTCAAAGCCGAGGCAGCCGCCCCCGTCTACCTCCACCCCGCCGACCGCCCACTCTACGACCACGTCCCCGAACAGGCCCTGGCATTCGGCCTGCGAGCCGAACCGCTCCCGGTGCCCGATCGCGCCCTCGCCCACGGGGACGTGCTCAAGGTCGGCACCCTCGGGTTCCGCGTGCACCACGCCCCCGGTCACTCCCCCGGCAGCGTGGCGTTCGTGGGCCAGGGGGTCGCGTTCACCGGGGACGTCCTGTTCCAAGGTTCGATCGGCCGGACCGACCTCCCCGGCGGGGATTTCGAGACGCTCATCGCCAGCATCGAGCGCGAGTTGCTTACCCTCCCCGATTCGACCATCGTGTACGCCGGCCATGGACCGGACACGACCGTCGGACAAGAGCGCCGCCACAATCCCTTCCTCAGCGGAGCGCAGCGGCTCGGCTGAGCGCACGGAACCCACGTGCCTGCGCTGCGGCGCGCGCGTCACGCCGCGGCCGTGGGGCTGCAAGAACCCGTGCCCGAACTGTGGCTTCCTCTACCCGCTCGGTGACTGCTCGGACTGATGGGCCATGTCCTGGCGCTCGCGCTCCTCGGCCTGGACACCGTGGTCCGCGCCTGGCGCATCCAGCTCGCAGTCTGGACGGCGGGGGGTCGGCTCTCGTTCGGTGACGCCTTCCGCCTGAACCTCTACGGCGAAGCCGCGTCGCAGCTCACCCCCAACCGGCTCGGCGGCGAGCCGGCCCGCTTTCTGGGCCTGAATGAAGCGCGCCTCCGACCCGTCACGTCCATCGTCGCGATCGGCGTCGAGGTGGCCGCTGAGTGGCCGGTCTTCCTTGCCGCGGCCGCAGCGCTGGTCGCGTACTACGTGCCCGACTGGCGGGCCGCGGCGCGCAGCTGGCTGCAGCGCCACCGCGCGACCGAGCTCGTCACGGTCGAGATCGTCGCGCTCGTTGTTCTCCTGGTCGTCTACCTGCTCCAGCGCCTCGCGCGCGCCGGGTTCGTGCGCCACCGCGTCCGGCGGCAGTGGCGGGTCGCCTGGGCGCACGTCCGCCGCGCCCCGCTCTGGGCCCTCGGCGCGGGCTCGCTCCTCACCGTCGTCAGCATCGCCGCCCGCGCCCTCATCCTCCCGGCCCTCGCCTGGGGACTACCCCACGCCCCCCCGTTCAGCCAGATGTTCTACGGCGCGCTCGCCCTCCTGCACGCCCCTCTCGTCGTCCCCCTCCCCTCCGGTGGCGGAGGCCTCGAAGTGGCGTTCCTGAACGGCTTCGCAGGGGACTTTGGGAACCACCAGCTCTCGATGCTCGTCTGGTGGCGGTTCTATACGGCGATCCTCTTGACCATATTCGGCGTGTACGCGCTGGTGCGCTCCCTCGGCTACCGGGCCGCCGTCGAGGTGTTCAAGATCGGCTGGGGCAAGCGCCGGGCAGCGGACCGCGCGCCGAGGTGACACCGCCCACGCTCCGGGGTTCTAGGAGGAACGCCCGTCACAACTCGCCGGACGGCTCGATCACGTCCCGGCGTGACCGGCGTGAGGACCGACACGCCCCCGAGTGTTCACCCTAACCCCGACGCCAGTCGTTACCCAGCCCGTGACCAATCCCCGCATTCGACCCCTCACGGCAGAAGAGGCCGCGCCGGAGATACGCTCCATCTTCGATGCTTACCTCAAAGAGCGCGGCAACATTCCGAACATGTTCCGCACGGTGGCCCTGCGGCCCAACCACTTGCGGACGATGATCGCCCACTTCCGGACCGTGATGAACGAGGGAACGGTGCCACCCCTCCTCAAGGAGCTCCTGTGGGTGCGCATCTCCCACCTGAACCACTGCCGCTACTGACTCAATTCCCACACTGTCTTGGCGAGACAGAAGGGTGCGAGCGGCGAGCTGCTCGACGCGATTCAAGACCGCGGCGATCGCGCGGCGCTCGGAGCGCTCGAGGCCGGGTGGTCGGCGGCGCTCGAGTACGCCGACGTCGTGCACCGCTCGGGCCACGACGTGTCGAACGAACTCTACGAGCGCCTGCGCACGACGTGGGACGACGGCCAGATCGTCGAGATCACGCTTGTCATCGGCATGACGGAGTACTTCAACCGGTTCAACGACAGTCTGCGCGTCGAGCCGACGAAATAGGGCGGGGTAGGGCGCCTAGCGTCGTACGGGCGGCGCCGGTGCGATCCCCACGAGCAGGACGGTGCGCTCGAACGCCCGCTCGACGCCGTGCTCCACCCCCGCGGGCGCCAGAACGAGATCCCCGGCCCCAGCGTCGAACGCGTCCCTCCCCACGAGGAACCTCGCCTTTCCCGAGACAACGAAATAAAATTTGTCGGCGCCCGCGTGCGCGTGCGCCGTTTGCCCTTGGCCGGGCTCGAAGCAGTTCAGGCCGAGGAGCAGGTGGTCGGAGCGAAAGCAGTCAAGTTTGGCGAGTCCGGCGGCCGAGAATCGGGCGCGCTCGCCGACGTGTTGCACGAGATCCGAGACATCCATGGGCGATTCCTGGTTGGAGACCGACGGCGTCGTCACCCGAGGGACGGAAGCGATGAGCGCAACCCGCATCGAACGCGACCCGTTGGGCGAGTTGCCCGTGCCCGCCGCGGCCCTGTACGGCATCCAGACCGAGCGGGCCCGGCAGAACTTCCCCATCTCCGGGCTTGCGCCGCTCGCCCCCTTCGTCGACGCGGTCGTCCGCATCAAGAAGGCCGCCGCCCTCACCCACAAAGAAACCAAGCGCCTCGACGCGAAGCTCGCTGACGCCATCGTGCGGGCGGCGGACGAAGTGCTCGGCGGGGAGCACCGCGACCAGTTCGTGGTCGATCCCTACCAGGCGGGTGCGGGCACCTCGCACAACATGAACTGTAACGAAGTCCTCGCCAATCGCGCGAACGAGCTCCTGGGCGGCAAGCGCGGCGAGTACCGGCCCGTGCACCCGAACGACCACGTCAACATGGCTCAGTCGACGAACGACGTGATCCCCACCGCGATTCGGCTCGCGGCGTTGACGGAGCTCGGGGGTCTCGTCGCGGCGCTCGAACGGCTCGCGTCGGCGTGCCTCGCGAAGGGCAAGGAATTTGACGCGATCCTCAAGGCCGGGCGCACGCATCTGCAGGACGCCACCCCGATCTGCCTGGGCCAAGAATTCACGGCCTACGGCCACACCATCGAGCGCAGTCGCCACCGGATCGAGCAAGCGGCCGACGCGCTGCGCGATCTGGGAATCGGCGGGACGGCCGTCGGGACCGGGCTCAACGCCCAACCGGTCTATCCCCAACTCATGGTGCGCCATCTCGCCGCGATGACCGGGCTCGAACTGCGCGAGGGCCGCGACAAGATCCAGCTCATGCAATCGCTGGGCGACGCCGCGGCGTTCTCGGGTGCGCTCCGCAGCTACGCGCTCGACCTCTCGAAGATCGCGAGCGACCTGCGACTGCTCGCCTCGGGGCCGCGCACCGGCCTCGCTGAAATCGTGCTGCCGGCCGTGCAGCCCGGCTCGAGCATCATGCCGGGGAAGGTCAACCCCTCCATCGCGGAAATGGTCGACATGGTGTGCTACCAGGTGCTCGGGAACGACTTCACGGTGGCCACGGCCGCGGAGGCAGGACAGCTCGAACTGAACGTCATGATGCCGGTGATCGCGCAGAACCTGCTCTTTGCGATGCACATTCTCACCACCGCCTCCCGCGTGCTCGCCGAACGCTGCGTCACGGGGATTCGGGCGGACGCAGAGCAGTGTCGACACTGGCTCGAGCGCAGCCCGGCGCTCGTGACGGCACTCGCCCCGAAGATCGGCTACGCCCGCGCAGCCGAGCTTGCCAAGGAGGCCGTCGCGCGTAACGTCACCGTGCGCGAGCTCGTGATGGAGAAGGGGGTCCTGAAAGGGAAGGATCTCGAGGAGGTACTCGACCTCCTGGCGATGACGGAGCCAGGCGTGCCGGGAGAACGCACATGAACCCCAAGACGGGCCGTCGGATCGCACACACTCGAAGGTGGGAGGAGGAGGCATGAACTGGGTCGTGGCGGGAGTGATCGCTGGGGTCGGCGCCTTTCTCGCCGACTACGTCATGTGGGGGAAGGTCTTCACCAAGGGGATGGAGGCTTACGGCACGTTTCCGGCCTCGCCCGAAGAGGGAAAGAAGATGATGACGGCGGCCCTGCCCAAGGCCGCGGTTCTGGCCCTGGTCTTTGGCGTCCTCCTCGCCTGGTTCTACGCACGCCTGAAAGGCGCGCTCTGGGTCACGGGGGGCGGCCCGCTCGCCGGCATGGAGTTCGCCACGATGCTGTGGCTCGCTACCATCGCGCTCGCGACCGTCGGCAACAGCGTCTGGTTCGACAAGCTGCGGCGGATGAACTGGGCCACCTTCTGGTCCTGGCTCGTGCGGATGAACGTCTCGGGCCTTATCATCGGGTTCCTCATCAAGTGATCTGCAGCGGTGGGGGGGTCGTGATTCGAGTCACCGAATCTGACCCCCCAGGGCGGTTATCTGGTGTTCCATGCGCGCCCTCTGGATTATCATCGCCCTCGTGTACCTCGGCGGCAGCTCGGCCGCCTCCGCCCAACGCCGCATTCGCCTCGTCCCCACCTACGGTTCACTCAGCCTCTACGACGCCTCCGGCACGAGCCACAGTTTCTCAGGG
>DATLKW010000344.1:0-2059 GCA_035538175.1 Gemmatimonadales bacterium
ACCTGGAACACGTCCCCGGGCGTGACGCCATCGGCGCGGCCGCGATTGATGAAGATGATCTGCTGCGGGCCGGTGACCTCGTGCACGTCGCGCTGGGCGATCACGGTCCCTTCGAGCCCGCGCTCAACGCGGATCGGGCGGACTAGCCCCGGGTCTTTGAAGGGCTCGAGGGGCAGCGCGTACTGGCCGTCATGGATGCGGCCGAATTGCATGATCACGCCCGCCAGCACCTGCCGCCGTTGCGGTTCCGTCACGCGTGCCACGCCCACCGGCACCACGACATCCCCCCACCCGATGATGTCGCGGTCGATCCGGACGATGAGGAGTGAGTCGCCCACGTGATAAGACGCCCGTCGCGGGGGGGCGATCGCGAGCTCGTCGAACTTCATCGCCGTTGTGCCCTCGGTCAGCCGAGGGATCGCCGGAGTCGCCGTGTTGCCGACGACGTGACCGTAGGGGAGGTTCTCCCGCTCCGAGAGGAAGCCGGCGGCGTAGAACTCGCCGCGGCGGAGCGGGCGATAGGGCTGCTCGGTGTAGGCCCGCAGGATGTCACGCGCCTGCTCCGACGGCGAGCGGCGGCGCTCGAAGATGGTCTGATAGGTCGGACCTGGCTCCGGTGGCGGTGGGGGTGCCTCCGTCACCTGGACGGTATCCGCGAGCGTCGTGTCAGGCGGTGGCCGCACCGCGACGACCGTGGTATCGGGCCGCGCGTGCACGGTGTCGGCCCCCGTGGGCTGGGGCGCGCCGGCGTTCTGCTTGGACGCGTCCACGTTCGTCGTGTCGGGCGCCTGCGCGACGCTCACGGCGCCCGACAGGTTCAGCGGCTCCCCGGGGTAGATCCAGTGCGGGTCGTCGATCACCGCGGTATTGAGGCGGTAGATCTCGGGCCACAGGAGCGGATCGTTGAAATAGAGTTGCGCAATCGACCAGAGCGTCTCGCCCTTGGCCACGACGTGTGTCGAGGGCAGTTGCGCCGGGCCGCCGAGGCCCGTCGGAGCGGGCGGGGCCTGGGTCGTGTCTTGTGCCGGGTGCGAGGTATCGGGCCGGGCCTTGGTGGTGTCCTGGGCCGCGAGGGATGGTCCGAGCCCCACGAGCAGCCCTGCCACAAGGGCGAGCAGGGCTGCTCGGTTCTCAGAACGGCAGATCGTCGTTCTCCTCCTCATCGAGCGCCTCCGGGAACCCGTCGAGCGATTCGGCCTTTCCCTCCGGCGCCACCTTCGCGGCGGCCTTGGCCCGAGCGTACTCGCCGACCCGCGCGCTCCCGGCTGAGCCCCCCGGTCCCCCGGTCCCTTCCCCCGCGCCGCGGGACGACAGAAGGAGCACTTCGCGCGCGATCACCTCGGTGGTGTAGCGCGTCTGCTTCTCCCGATCTTCCCAGGTGCGATACTCGATGCGCCCTTCGACGTAGATGCGATCGCCCTTCTTCATGTACTTCTCGGCGAGATCGGCGAGTTGGGCGCCTTTGTTATTCCAGCAGATGACCCGGTGCCACTCCGTCTTTTCCTGCTTCTCGCCCCCCTGCCCCGTCCACTGCCGGCTGGTTGCTAAGGAGAGCGTTGCGACGCGGGAGCCGTTGGGCGTGGTTCGCACCTCGGGATCGGCCCCTAAGTTCCCGATTAGCATTACCTTGTTGAGACTGCGGCTCACGAGACCTCCCGCATTAAGAGCGGGTCGTTGGCCAAGGGCGCCCACAGTATACGACCCGCAAGTCATTCTGTCAATCGAGTTTACGCGCTTCTCGCCGCGTAGAGCACTCTGCACGTGGTGACAAAACAAGTGCCGGGTGCGCGCCCCGGCAACCCCCGAGGCGCCTCACGCACTCGGAAGAGTTGGGGCAGTCGGCGCGGCCAGCCCGGTCGTATCTTAAGATCAATTCCACAGGATTAGGCTGCTTGCAACCATAGGCAGCGGCATCACGACTCACTGAGGCCGGGGTTGAACCGATGGACCCAGCTATTGCCGTCATCGCGGTCATTGGCACTATCGCGGGCTGCTCCATAGCTGTGCGCTTTGCGAGCGCCCTCGCGAAGCGGCTTGAAGCGCGCCCTACCGATGTTCT
>DATLKW010000345.1:0-3256 GCA_035538175.1 Gemmatimonadales bacterium
CCATCACGCTCGCGCGCACTCGACCCGGACTCTCCGCCACCGTGGGCGTCCACCCGCATGAAGCCCGCGCCTGGGGCCCCGAGACGGCGGCCCGGCTGAAAGATCTCGCGGCCCTTCCCGAAGTGGTGGCGCTCGGCGAGACGGGCCTCGATTACCATTACGACCATTCGCCCCGCGACACGCAGCGCCGCGCCTTCGCCGCCCAGCTCGCCCTCGCCACCGCGGCACAAAAGCCGGTCGTCGTCCACGCGCGGGAGGCCGACGCCGACATGGCGGCTATGCTCGAGGAGACCGACACCACCGTCGTCCTCCACTTGTTCAGCTCGGGCGCGCGGGTGTTCGAGGCGGGGATGACGATCGGGGCCTACTTTTCCTTCAGTGGGATGATCACGTTCCGGACGTGGAGCCTCGACGATCGCGTCACGGCGTGTCCGCCCGATCGGTTGCTCGTCGAGACCGACGCGCCCTACCTCGCCCCGGAGCCGTACCGCGGCCACCGCAACGAGCCGGCGTTCGTGCGCGAGGTCGCGGACGCGCTTGCCCGCTCGCGCGGCGAGACCCTCGACGCCATCGGCCGACGCACGACCGCCAACGCTCACCAGCTGTTTGGCGCGCGCCTCACCACGACGCTCTGAGGACCGATTCCGTGACCACCGCCGTTCGCCAGCCCACCGACATCGCCATCGCCCAAGGCGCGAAACTCCGCCCGATCACCGAGATCGCCGCCGAACTCGGTCTGCGCGACGACGAAGTCGAGCCGTACGGCAAGTACAAGGCGAAGGTCGCGCTCCGGGCGCTCGAGCGCCGCCAGCCCCAGGGCCGACTCGTGCTCGTCACGGGGATCACTCCGACGCCCGCCGGCGAGGGGAAATCCACGGTCACCGTCGGCGCGACCCAGGCGCTCCGCAAACTGGGGAAGCACGCGGCCCTCTGCATCCGGGAGCCGTCGCTCGGGCCCGTGTTCGGCGTCAAAGGAGGCGCGGCGGGCGGCGGCTACGCGCAGGTGGTGCCGATGGAGGACATCAATCTCCACTTCACCGGCGACTTCCACGCGATCGCGAGCGCGCACAACCTGCTCTCCGCCATGCTGGACTCGCACGTCCACTTCGGGAACGCCCTTGGCCTCGACACGCGTCGCATCCTGTGGCCGCGCACCATCGACATGAACGACCGCGCGCTGCGCTCGGTCGTCGTCGGGCTCGGTGGCGTGAACGCGGGGCCGGCGCGCGAGGAGCGCTTCGTCATCACCCCGGGGTCCGAGGTCATGGCGATCCTGGCGCTCGCCACGGGCATCGAAGACCTGGAGCTGCGCCTCGCCCGCATCATCGTGGGCTTGACCGCGGCCAAGCGGCCGGTGCGCGCGAGCGACCTCAAGGCGCAAGGCGCGATGACGCTCCTCCTCAAGGACGCCATCAACCCGAACCTCGTCCAGACGCTCGAGGGCGGCCCCGCGTTCCTTCACTGTGGCCCGTTCGGCAACATCGCCCACGGCTGCAACTCGGTCGTCTCGACCAAACTCGCCTTGGCGCTGTGCGACATCGTGCTCACGGAGGCGGGGTTCGGGTCCGACTTGGGCGCCGAAAAGTTCTTCGACATCAAGTGCCGCTCGGCGGGGCTCAACCCCGAAGCGGCGGTCGTGGTCGCCACCGTCCGGGCCCTCAAGATGCACGGCGGCGTGAAGAAAGACGCCTTGGGCACGCCGGATGTCGCGGCGGTGCGCCGTGGGGCGACCAACGCGCGCCGGCATATCCGCAACGTGAAGCGGTTTGGCGTGCCCGTCGTCGTAGCGGTGAATCGGTTCGTCACTGACACCGACGCGGAGCTCGAGGCCGTGCGCGAGGAGTGCGCTGCGGAAGGCGTCGGCGTCGCGCTGTGCGAAGTCTGGGAGAAGGGCGGGGAAGGGGGCGTGGCCCTCGCCGAGGCGATCGTCCAGTTGCTCGACCAGCGCCAGGCCAGATTCAAGCCGCTCTATGACGAGAAACGCCCGATCCGCGAAAAGATCGAGACGATCGCGAAGGAGATCTACGGGGCCGGCACGGTGGACTACGCCCCGGTCGCCGAGCGCGCGCTCGAGCAGCTCCCGCTCCTCGGGCTGGGGGAGACCGCCGTGTGCATGGCAAAAACGCAGTTTTCGTTCTCTGACGACCCGACGAAGCTCGGCGCGCCCACTGGGTTCCTCCTGCACGTCCGCGATGTGCTCCCGTCGGCGGGCGCGGGGTTCGTCGTCGCCCTCGTGGGCGACATCCTCACCATGCCCGGACTCGCCAAGACGCCCGCCGCCGAACGGATCCGGGTTCATCCGGACGGAACGATCGAGGGACTCTTCTGATGGCACCCAAAGGACTACGCATCGTGAGCGTCGATACCGCGCCCAAAGCGATTGGCCCCTACAGCCAGGCCCTGGTGGTGGACGGGCTGGTCTTTACGGCGGGGCAGGTCGCGCTCGACCCGGGGTCCGGGGCAGTGGTGGGGACGTCGACCGCCGAGCAGACCGACCAGGTCTTGAAGAACCTCGCGGCGATTCTCAAGGCGGCGGGGTCCGGGCTCGACGGCGTCGTCAAGACAACGGTGTACCTCATCGATATGGCGGACTTCGCCGCGATGAACGAGGTCTACGCCCGACACTTCGGGAGCCACAAGCCTGCCCGCGCCACGATTCAGGCGGCCGGGCTCCCCAAAGGCGTGCGCGTCGAGATCGACGCGATCGCACGCGCTGGCATATGACCCGGGGTCCGCTTCTCGCCGGCGTGGCACTCGTCGCGGCTTGCGCGGCGGCGATCAAGCCGATTCCCGTCGACCGCCTCGCTGCGCTCCCGGAGTCCGATCGGGCTCTCGCCGAAAGTCTATTCGATGCCGAGGACGTCGTCGCGGGCCGCCTCGTGCGCGTCGCGGAGGCGGTCGAATACGAGCGCCCGGGGGAGCTCGTCTTCGGCGTCGGGGGCAGCAAGGCGAGCGCCAACCTCGCGTTTCGCGGCGAAGTCCGCATCGACTCCGCCCTCGTCGGGAGATCGAACGGGACCTTGTTTGTGACGTTCTTTGCGGCGCGCGGCGCTGCGATCCCCCGGCAGGATACGACGGCGATCTGGATCATACACCGCCGCGTGGTGCTACGCCTCAAAGAATGCGCCGAACACCAAGCCGTGACGTCCACGGCCTGCCCGTCGGACAACGCCCTGGCGCTCGATTCCAACGGCGACATCCGCCCCCTCGCCGAGTGGCCGCACCTCCAGGCGCTCGTCAACGCGCTTGGGCTTCC
>DATLKW010000346.1:0-4993 GCA_035538175.1 Gemmatimonadales bacterium
TGGTGGCGCCGTACTGCAAGTAGTCCGACGCGTCGGCCCACCCCCCACTGACAGGGACGAACTCGCCGCTGCGCGTGGGATGGTCGACGAGCACACCGTCGGTACGAGCGTGCACGGCGGCGCGGAAGACGGGGTTATAGCCCGAGCGTTGCTCGCGGAGGTAGGCGAGGAGTGAGTCCGCCGCTCCACGGTAGACATCGGTCGCGACGCGCACGGGCAGCGACATCGCGCCCTCCGTCGCAACCCGATAGACGCCCGTTCGGCGGAGCCCCGAGAAATCCAACCGATAGGTGGCGGCACAGGGCCCAAAGGGCCCGCTGGCAATCGTGGCGCGCGGTCCGAACACTGTCTGCCCGCGCGTGTCGATGACGCGGAACGTCGGGATCGAACGCGGCTCGAGGGCGCAAGCGACGGCGACCTTGCCAGCATCCGGGAGATAGCCGATCTGGTTCACGCGAATCGCGACCGGAGTGTCGCGCAGGTCCAGGCCGGGTGGGCGGGCGCACGAAACGGTGAGCACTAAGAAAGCGAGGGTGGGGCGAGTCACGGGGCCCACTGTAGCGTCACGCAAGCCTCATGCGCTCGTCCATCGACTCACGCGCCTCAGCTCACACGCCGCAGATCTCGTCCAAGTCCTCGAGGCCCACGAGCACATCGCGCGGCTTGGCGCCATTGGCGGGACCGAGAATCCCGGCGAGCTCGAGCTGATCGATGATGCGGGCGGCGCGTCCGTACCCGATGCTCATGCGGCGCTGCAACAACGAGGTCGAGCCGAGCTGGTTCTGGATGCAGACCTCCGCCGCCTGCCGGAACAAGGCGTCGCGCTCCCCGGCCGCGCCTTCCTCCCCTGCCCCGCCCCCCTCCTCCCGCTGTTTCTCCGCCTCGGCCAAGGCCACGACCTGTGCCTCGATCGTGGAGACGCCAGGGACCGGGACCGCTCCCCGCGGCGCCTTCGCCTTGTACCACTCCATCAGGCGTTCGGTCTCTTCAGTCGAGATGAACGCGCCCTGCACGCGCACGAGCTCGCTCTTGCCCGGTGGGAGAAACAGCATGTCACCGTTGCCGAGCAGGGTCTCCGCACCGTTCTGGTCGAGGATGGTGCGACTGTCGACTTTCGCCGACACGCGGAAGGCGATGCGGCAGGGAAAGTTCGCCTTGATGAGCCCGGTGATCACGTTCACGGACGGTCGCTGGGTCGCGAGCACGAGATGGATCCCGATCGCGCGCGCCTTCTGGGCGAGGGTGGCGAGCGGGGTCTCGATCTCCCCTTGCACGGTGAGGATGAGGTCCGCGAGCTCGTCCACGACCAAGACGATGTAAGGCACGACGCCATCCGTGTACTCGGCGTCGAACGGCAGCTCGCGCTGCAGCCCCGCCTGGGTAGCGAGGGTCTCGCGCGGGCCTTTGAGGGGCTTCTTCTCCTCGACCTTCTTGTTGAAGTCGACGATGTTGCGCGCGTGGTTGGCGTGCAGCAGCCGGTAGCGTCGCTCCATCTCCCACACCGCCCACTTGAGCACGCTCGCCGCCTTCTGGTGGTTCGTCACCACCGGCAGCCCGAGGTGCGGGAGCGCGGCGTACATCGACAGCTCGACCATCTTCGGGTCGACCATCAGGAGCTTTAGCTTCTCGGGCGGGTGGGTATAGATGAGGCTCGTGATGATCGTGTTGATGCACACTGATTTCCCCGAGCCCGTGGCGCCGGCGATCAAGAGGTGCGGCATCTTGGCCAGGTCGGCGATAACGGGCTCGCCCTCCAAGTTCTTCCCGAGGGCCACGGGGAGGAGGCGGCTTGGGCGCTGGTAGTCGGCGCCCTCGAGCAGCTCGCGCACGTGGACCAAGCGCGGGATCGGATTCGGCACCTCGATCCCGACCGCCGCTTTCCCCGGAATCGGCGCCACGATCCGCAAAGAGGGCGCGCGCATCGCGAGCGCCAGGTCGTCGGCGAGCGCGGCGATACGGCCCACCTTGACCCCGGGCCCCGGAGCGACCTCGTACTGCGTGACCACCGGCCCCACCGTGCGCCCGGCGATGGCGCTCTGGACGCGGAACGTCTCGAGCGTCTCGATGAGCTTCTGGCCCATCTGCTCGATCTGGACGAGCCCCGCCTCGCCGTCTTCGGGGGGCGCGGGATTGAGGAGCTCGAGCGGAGGGATGAGGACGCCTTCGCGGACAGGGGGGGGACGCCGCGGGGGCAGGGGCGGTGGGGCCGGCTTCGGCTTGCGGGCCTTCGCCTCTCGGAGCGCGGCGATCCTGCGTTCGCGCTCGGCTTCCTCGGCGGCGGTCGGCACGGCGCGGGGCGCGGGCTTCTCGGGCTTCGGCTCGCGGGCCGCCCCCTTGCCCTCCTTCACGGCTTCGAGCGCCCCGGTCCGCAGCACGACGAGCGGGTGCCACCCGAGCGTGAGGAGCCCGAGGGCCGAGAGCGCGAACAACCCCACCAGGGCGCCACCCGCGGTGCCGACGGCCTGATGCACGGCGCGGACCACGAACGCCGGCGCTACACCGACGAGCTTCTCGGTGCCGCTCCAGGCGGCGTAGTCGCTGGGGCGGCCCGTGCCCGTGGCGGTCCCGATGCCGTAGGGGAGGAGGAAGATCAGGCCCACGCCCAGCGCCGCGGCGCGTGCGGGCGAGATGCGGCCGAACCGTTCGAAGGCCGCGAGGGCCCAGGTGATGCCGAGGAGCGGGAGGAGCAGCGCCCCGGCCCCGAGCCACTGTCGCAACGCCGCCCCGATGCGCGCCCCCCAACTCCCGGTGATGGGGAGGCCGAGGAGGGTGAGTCCGAGGAACAGCCCGACGACGAGGGCGCCGATACCGATCAGCTCTTGGCGCGCCTTCTGGTTCATGTAATGCGACGGTCCGCGTAGGTGGGGACCACGTCGAAGCGGTCCGCGCGGGCGGCGAAGGCGACGTCGTCGGCCAAGTCCGCCTCGGCGAGCTGGCGCGCGGCCTCCGAGTTCTCGAGCGCCGCCTGCCAGCTCTTGACCGCGTCGGTGAGCGCCAGGGCCGCCCGCGCGGCGTCGTTGAGCGGGAGCTTGCGCAGGCCTTTCTTGACCGCTTTGACGAGGCGCCCAGCGGTGTAGGCGTCTTCGATGGCGAACTGCTTCTCGCGTCCCGAGCAGATGATGGCGAGGGGGCGTCCCAGGGCGAGCACCGCCTGGGCGCGGGCGACGAGTGCCTTGAAGTTGGCGGGGGCGCCAACAAGCACCGGGTCGCCGCCTTGGGCCGCGACGAGCGCGGGGGTGCCGTTCGTGGTGGCGAGCACGATCGTCTTGCCCGCGACCGTTGCGGCCACCATTTCGCGCGGCGAGTTGCCGAGCGCAAACCCTTCGATCTTGACGCTGCGCCGCTCGCCGGCGAGGAGGACGCCGTCCTTCTCGAGGTTCGAGGCGAGGCGCACCGCCTCCTCCGACGTCACGGCCGGGATCACCGCTTTGGCGCCGTTCGCAAGCGCCGTGATGATGGTCGTCGTCGAGCGCAGGACGTCGATGACGACGACCCCCCGGCCGGCGAGATCTCCGACGCCGAGGGGGGTGAAGTGGACGTCGATCCTCATGCGGGCGGCTGCAGCAGCGCGGGCTCGCGCTCGAGGAACTTCGTGTCCACGCGGCCATCGATGAAATCCGCGTGGCGCATGACCCGACTGAGGAAGGGAATGGTCGTGGTCACGCCTTCAATAATAAACGAGTCGAGGGCCTGCCGCATACGCGCGAGCGCCTCGGCGCGGTTGTTGCCGTGCACGATCACCTTGGCGAGCAGGGAGTCGTAGAACGGCGGCACGGTGTAGCCGGCGTAGATGTGCGTATCGACGCGCACGCCGGGGCCGCCGGGCGGATGATATGCGGTGATCGTCCCAGGGCTCGGCTGGAAGTTGCGCGCCGGGTCCTCGGCGTTGACGCGGCACTCGATCGCGTGGCCGCGGAGCCGGTTGCCGTTCATGACGAAGGAGAGCGGATCCCCCGCGGCGACGCGGATCTGTTCCTTCACGAGATCGAAGTTGGTGCACATCTCCGTCACCGGATGCTCCACCTGGATCCGGGTGTTCATCTCCATGAAGTAGTAGCTACCGTCTTCGTCGAGCAGGAACTCGATCGTCCCCGCCCCGACGTAACCGATGGCTTCGGCGAGCCGCACGGCGGCGTCGCCGATGTCCTGGCGCAGCGTGGCGTCCACGGCGGGACTCGGCGCCTCCTCGATCAGCTTCTGGTGGCGCCGCTGGACGGAACAGTCGCGCTCGCACAGGTGCATGATGCGGCCGTGCGTGTCGCCCATGATCTGGATCTCGATGTGGCGCGGCCGGGCGAGGTACTTCTCGAGGTAGACCGCGTCGGAGCCGAAGGCAGCGAGCGCTTCCTGCTTGGCGAGCCCGAACGCTTGGGGGAACTGTTCGGCGTCCTGCGCCACGCGCATCCCTTTGCCCCCGCCTCCGGCCGCGGCCTTGATGATCACCGGGAAGCCAAGTTTCTCGGCGATCTTGATGGCGGCGTCCACGTCGTCCACGGGGCCCGGGGAGCCTGGCACGGTGGGCACCTTGAGCCGCTGGGCGAGTTTCCGGGCCGCGGCCTTGTCGCCCATCTGGCGGATCTGGTCGCCCGTGGGGCCGACGAAGGTGATGTTCGAGGTGCGCACAACGTCGGCGAATTCCGCGTTCTCGGCGAGAAAGCCGTACCCGGGGTGCAGGGCATCGGCGCCGGTGATTTCGGCGGCGGCGATGATGCGCGGGATGTTCAGGTAGCTGTCGCGCGCCGGGGGGCGGCCGATGCACACGTCGTCGTCAGCGAAGCGCGTGTGCAGGCTGTCGCGATCGGCCTCGGAGTAGACGGCCACGGTGGAGATCGCGAGCTCCTTGCAAGCGCGAATCACCCGCAGGGCGATCTCCCCGCGGTTCGCGATCAAGACCTTTTTGAACATCAGTCGAGCATCAGGGCGTGATGTCGCCGCGCAGCCCGGCCGCGGCCGTCGTCCCACCGAACGCCCGGCTGTCCCCCGAGTCGACGCC
>DATLKW010000347.1:0-2272 GCA_035538175.1 Gemmatimonadales bacterium
CGTCCTCGCCCAAGATGAAGACGCGCTCGTCGCGTTCCATCTCCTCCCATAAGCCTTGGCGCAGGGCCTCGAGGTAGGTGATCTCAGTCATCAGCCGCTCCGAAACCAGAGCCGGTCGGCCGCGGGCGGGTCGACGTACACGCCGGGCAGCGCGCTGTCGGGAGCCGGCAGCGGCTCATCCGCGCACCGGTCGGTGGCCGCGTCGACTTCGTCTTTCACGGCCCCATCGATCGCGGCGAGCTCAGGCTGCGTGGCCCAGTCGTTCGTAACGAGGCGTTGCGCGTAGCGATCGATGGGGTCGTTCTCCGTGGCCCAGCGGTCGAGTTCGTCCTTCGGGACGTAGTGCTGGTCGTCGTGTTCGGCGTGCCCCTTGCGACGATACGTCTTCACCTCGATGAACTGCACCCCCTCACCGCGGCGGGCGCGGCCGGCGGCGGCCTTGGTCGCCTCGTACACGGCGAGCACGTCGTTCCCATCCACGGTGACGGCGGAGATCCCGTAGCCGGGGGCCTTCTCTGCCAGGTCGCGGACGGCGAACTGTTTGTCGGGGGGGGTCGAATACGCCCAGCGGTTGTACTCCGCGACGACGAGGAGGGGGCAGCGTTGGACGACGGCGAAGTTCAGGCCTTCGTGGAAGGTCCCCGTGGAGGTGCCGCCGTCACCGATGTAGACAAGCCCCACGCGCGGCTCGCGCCGCAGCTTGAAGGACAGCGTGATCCCGGCCATGACGGGGATCATGTCCCCGAGGTGGGAGATCTGGCCGAGATAGCCGCGGACGAGGTCGTTGAAGTGCACGTTCAACTCGCGCCCCCCAGTCGGGCTTGCGGCCTTGGCCATGTACTGGCGCAGGATCGCGATGGGCTCGGCGCCCATGACGAGCATCGAGCCGAGGTTCCGAATCAGGGGGGAGAGGATGTCCCCGTTCGGGCCGCGGTCCAGGGCGTAGGCGGACGCGACCGATTCCCCCTCCTGGCCGAGGGAGCGAAACAGGCCCCCGATGACTTTGCTCTGGCGGTACAGAGCGGTGAGGCGCTCTTCGAGGGTACGGGTGAGGCGGAGGTAGCGGTACAGCTCGAGGAGCTGGGTTCGCGTGAGCCCAAGCGGCGGAGGAGCGGCCGCAGCAGGGGGGGAGACACGGGGAGCGCGGGCGGCGCGGGAGGCCATGACGGAAGTCGCGTCCGGTGACGTAAATTATAGTGGGCGTGAAACTTGGCGTGCTGGAGCGGGCAAATCAAGCTCCGCGAGGCGGGAGGTCGGTATGGCGACGTTGAAACTGCGTGTGAGCGGCATGAGCTGTGGCCATTGTCAGGCGAAGGTCGAACGCGCCCTCAAAGAGGCGGCTGGGGTCTATTCGGCCATCGTCGATCTCGAGGCCGGCGAGGCCGAAGTGGACTTCGACGATGACTCCGCGACCACGGATCAACTGATCAGCGCGATCGAGCGCGCTGGGTATCGAGCCAAGGTCGCTGGGTAGAATCGCGTAGGGATGCCGGCCGGATCCTAGACGGATGGGCCGATGCATCCCGTCGGTTAGTAGGCGCCGCGCAGTTCGTGTCCGGGCTCGACCTGTTTGTGGACCTCGGCGAGAAAGCGTTTGGCCAGGCGGTCGAGTTCCGATTCCCCGACTTGATCGGTCGCGACCTCGACGAACGTGTAGTGTCCGCCTTCGGGGCGCGCGCCGATCGTCACGCGTCCGAGCGCGCCCGCGTAGGTGCAGCGGCGCGGCCCTTCGTCGGCAGGGGCGAGGCGCGCGCCGAAAAAGGCCTTCGCCTGGGCCAGCACCTCGTGAGGACTCGCGCTGGTACGGTGGAAGTATCGCATCAGTTCACACCCACGCCGGTTTGAAGCGTCGGAGGGTCAGACTGCTCAGCACCACGCTGAGGCTCGACCAGGCCATGGCCGCGCTTGCGATCACGGGCGAGAGCAGGATGTGGAACACCGGGTACAGGGCGCCCGCCGCGATGGGGATCCCGACGACGTTGTAGATGAACGCCCAGAAGAGGTTCAGGCGGATGGTGCGGATGGCGCGGCGGGCGAGTTGGACGGCTGCGACGACGCCGCGCAGGTCGTCGCGGATGAGGGTGACGTCCGAGGCCTCCAGGGCCACGTCCGTGCCGGTCCCGATGGCGATGCCGACGTCGGCGCGCGCGAGTGCCGGGGCGTCGTTGATACCGTCGCCCACCATGGCCACCGCCGTCCCCTGGCGCTGGGCTTTCTTTACGATGTCGGCCTTCTGGGACGGGAGGACCTCGGCGACGACGTCGGCGATTCC
>DATLKW010000348.1:0-6135 GCA_035538175.1 Gemmatimonadales bacterium
ATTCGACACGACGAGCGAGCCGTCCGAGAGGATCACGAGTCCTAAGGGCAGCGTGCCCACCGGGACCGCACGGCCAGCGGGACGCAGCCGCCAGCCGGAAGGTAGGAGCGTGGTGCCGTCGCGCTGGGGACCGACGATCACTCGAGCGGCGAAGACGGTGAGCCCGCCGAGGACGGGCAGGGTGAACCAGGTTAGGCGTCTGAGCATGCGGCGAAAATATGCGCCGAGACTGCTCGACCGTCAGTCCCCGGGGCGTACCCCGTCCCCCAGTCGTTACAGGATTGCTACGGTGCGCTCAGTCGGCGCTCGTCTTCGAGGCCACCCAGTTCAGCAGCATCAGCGACGGCACGACGAACGGAAAGATTCCGTACAACGTGTCGCTCACCGAGTGCGAGTGACGGTCCACGGCGATCAACACCTGCGCGCTGAAGAGCACGACGACGAACACGATGGCGAACCCCTGCCAGGTGACCGGCCGGTAGACCCAGCCCCAAGGGACGAACCAGCGACGCCCGGTCACGGCGTCGCGGAAACCGTGCTGCGCCGCCAGAAGAGCAGGGACGCGATCAGGACGTTCGCGACCGCCTGGAGAAGACTCATGTCGCCCGCCCAGTGACCCAGGGCAAAATCGTAGGCCACCCAGTGGGCGAGTCCGACCAAGCCGACCGCGATGGGCGCCGCGAGGACGATGCTCGGGACGCGGCGCGGCGCGTGCCAGAAAGTGGTGAGCCAGACTCCCCCCACAGCCAGTCCGAGCACGAACGTCAGCAGCGCGTGGATCGCCTTGGCGGACATACGCCCCCCCAGTTCACGGTGCACCAAAAAGTACTTTGTGGCGCAGAGTTCCGCAAGAGCGCCCGACCTAACGCGGCGCCACTCCCGGCTCCCCCCACGGACCCCTTAGGCTTAGCCGCGCCATGACCGGCCCGATCTTCCACCTCGTCTCCCACACCCACTGGGACCGTGAGTGGTACCTCCCGCGCGCCACGTTCCAGGCGCGCCTCGTGATCATGCTGGACGACCTGATCGAGCGCCTCCAACACGACCCCGCCTACCGGAGCTTCCTCCTCGACGGGCAAACGGTGCTGCTCGAGGACTACGCGCGCGCCCGGCCCGACCGCGCGGCGGACCTGGCGGCGCTCGTCAAAACGGGGCGCCTCCAGGTCGGCCCGTGGTACGTCCTCCCCGACGAGCAGATCCCGTCGGGGGAAGGACTGGTCCGCAACCTGCTCTTGGGCGCCGCGGACGCCGAACGCTGGGGTGGGCGGCTCGACGTGCTGTATTCGCCGGACGCGTTCGGACACCCAGCCGCCTGGCCGCAGCTCGCCCGCGAGTTCGGGCTCCGCTACGGGGTCATCTGGCGCGGGCTCGGAGGCGAAGCGGGCCAGGAACGGGATCGGTATCGCTGGCGCGGGCCCGACGGCAAGGACGTGCTCATCTGGCACCTGCCGCCCGCGGGCTACGAGGTGGGCGCCGCCCTCATGACCAAGCCCGAGCAGGTGGCGGCGGCGTGGGCGCCCGTGCGCGCCATCCTCGTGGCGCGCGCAGCGGGCAAACACATTCCCGTCTTCGTCGGCGCGGACCACCACGCCGCGCATCCCGACGTCGGCCGCCTGCGTGACGTCCTGGCCGAGCGCGATCCGGAAAGCGGATTCCGCGTATCGCGCCTCGACGAGTTCTTTCAAGTCGCCGCCGACGGCGCGGACCCGGCACCGCTGGCGGGCGAATTGCGCTGGTCGTATCGCTACGCCTGGACCCTGCAGGGCGTCCACGGCACCCGAGCGCCGCTCAAGCGACGCTACGGCGCCGCCGAGCTTGCCCTCGCGCGACTCGCCGAGCCCCTGGCAGCGCTCGCCCGTCGGGCCGGAGGTCACGACCGACGGCCCCTCCTTGAGCTCGCGTGGCGCGCGCTCGCGAAGAGCCAGTTCCACGACACGCTCGCCGGGTGCGCGTCGGACGCCGTGGCGCGAGCGCTCGAGGCCCGTTTGGAGGAGGTCGAGGCCCTCACTCGTGAGATCGTGCGCGGCAGCGTGCACGAGCTCGTCCACCACGATGCCGACCGAGCGCGCGGCCGCGCGCCCGAGTGGCAGCCGAGCCTGATCCTCTGGAACCCCGCGGCGCGCGCGCGCCGCGGGGTCGTGGTCCTGGACGTGACGCTCTTCCGGCGCGATGTCGCCGTCGGGCCGGGCACGCCCCCGCCCCCCGCGCGCGGACCGGATCGGCGGCCCCTCCTCCTTACGACCGCCGATGGCCGCCCCATCGCGCTCCAGGTGCTCGACCGGCGGATCACGACCGAGCGACTCGACGCGTCGCGCCACTACCCCGACCAGGACGAGGTCGAACAAGTGCGCCTCGCCGTGCGCGCGCCATCGGTGCCCGGCTTGGGGTTTGCCACCGCGAGGCTCGCGCGCGGCCCGGTGCCGCCCGCGCGACCGGCGGGCGAGAGCGCCCGCGTGCGAGGGCGTCGTCTCCTCAACGCGTCGCTCGAAGTCACCCTGGAGCCAACCGGGGCCCTCGCTCTGCTCGATCGCCGCAGCCGACAACGCTTCACCAACGTGCTCCGCCTCGAAGACGGTGGCGACGCGGGCGACACCTACACCTATTGCCCGTTGAAGGGCGACCGCGTCGCGCGCGGGGGGGCGCCGATTGCCGTGCGCCGGCTCGCCGCAGGCCCCCTCGTCGCGGCGCTCGAAGCCCAGGTCGCCGTCGGTCGCCGCGCCACGGTGCGCCTCGTCGTCATGCTCTCCGCCGACGCGCCGCTGGTGCGCTGCATCTTGGAGATCGAGAACCGCACGGGGTGGCACCGTCTGCGGGCACGCGTGCCGACCGGCCTCGCGGGCGCCGTGGCCGTGGCGGGGAGCGCGTTCGGAGCCGTCGCACGACCCCCCGTCCACGTGCGCGCGGGGGACTACCCCCTCGAGACGCCCGTCCGCACCGCCCCGGCCCACCGGTTCGTGGCGGCGGCGCGCGGGCCCCGGGGGCTCGCCCTGCTCGCCCCGGCATTCTTCGAGTACGAATGGACCGAAACGGGCGACGTGGTGTGCACGCTGCTGCGCGCGGTGGGCGAGCTCTCGCGCGACGACCTCCCCACCCGGCCGGGCCACGCGGGCTGGCCCACGGCCACGCCCCTCGCCCAATGCCTCGGCACCAGCCGCGTGGAGCTGGCACTCGCGCCGGTGTCGGCGGCCGAGGTCGAGCGCGGCGACGTCCTCCCCTCGCTCTGGGAAGACGCCTTTCTGCCCCTCGCGGGGTTCTGGTTGCGGGATGCCGAGGAGCTTCCCGTCCCGCCGGGCGAGATCGCGCTCGAGGGATCGGGACTCGTGCTCTCCGCCGTGAAGCCCGCGCAGCAGGGCTCGCCCCTTGTACTCCGCTCCTACAATTCCACGAGCCGCCCGGTCGCCGGCGCGTGGCGCTTCGGCGAGGGGGTCAGGAGCGCCCATCGCGTCCGCGCCGATGAGCGCGAGTCCACGGCGCTCGTGCTCGAGGACCGGGGCAAGACGGTGCGGTTCAGCGCCGGTCCGCACGAACTCGTGACGATCCTCGTGACCTGATGCAGGAACACCGCCTCGCCGTCACCCGCCGCGCCCGCTACTTCACCCTCGGGGCGACGAACCCTGTGGAGCAGGTCTGGTTCGCCTGCCACGGCTACGGCCAACTCGCCGCGCGGTTCCTCGAGAAGCTTCGGGCCCTGGAAGACGGGCACCGCTACGTCGTCGCCCCGGAAGGGCTCTCACGCTTCTATCTGAGCGAGCGGCCCGAGGAGCGCCGTGTCGGCGCCAGCTGGATGACCCGCGAGGACCGCCTCGCGGAGATCGAAGACTACGTACCGTACCTAGACGCGGTCTACGCGGACGTGTTCGGCAGAATCGATCGCGCGCACGTGCGCGTCTACGCCCTGGGGTTCTCGCAGGGGGCGGCAACGGTGAGTCGCTGGGCGGCGCTCGGCACGCCCCGGATCGATCGCCTCGTCCTGTGGGGCGGGGACTTCCCCCCAGATCTCGAGCTCACGCAGCCGGCGGTCGCCGATCGGCTTCGCGCCGCTCGCCTCACCCTCGTCTACGGGCGCTCAGACATGTTCATCACGCCCAAGGTCGTCGCCGCCATCACGGGGCGCTTCGAGACGCACGGCGTTCCCTATACCACCATCCCGTTCGAGGGCGGTCACGCCCTCGACGACGCCGTCCTCATGACGATCGCAGGGACTTGACGGCCGCAGGATCCAAAGCGTCCTGGATCGCATCCCCCAAGAGCGTGCAGGCGACCACCACGAGCACCAAGGCGACGCCTGGGGTCGCGGCCACCCACGGCGCGTTCACCAGGGTGTCTCGACCCGAAGCGATGATGTTCCCCCACGACGGCGTCGGGGGCTGGACTCCGAGGCCGAGAAACGACAGGCCCGCCTCGAGCATGATGGCGTTGCCAAGCCCCAGCGCCGCCGCCACGATCACCGGTGTGAGAGCGTTCGGGAGGATGTGCCGGCCGAGCACCCGCTGGCGCGACAGCCCGAGCGCGCGCGCTCCCTCTACGAACGGCCGCACGGCGAGGGCCCGCACGTGCGTGTACACGAGACGCGCGACCGGCATCCAGCCCGTCAGGCCCAGCACCAGGATCACGAGGGCCGCGCTCGGACGCCACAAGGCTGCGAGCAAGAGCAGCAGGACCACGCGGGGCAGGGCGAGGGCGAAGTCCGTGAGTGCGAGCAGCACCAGCCTGATCGGCGGCGCCCCGATGCCCGCCACGCCCCCGATCGCCAGGCCGAGCACGATCGACAAGAGCACGGCGAGGGCGCCCACCGTGAGCGACACGCGCGCCCCGTACACGAGGCGCGTCCACACGTCTCGCCCGAACCGGTCCGTCCCAAGCACATGACGATGCCCGGCGGGATCGACTCCCAGGGGCGGCAGGAACCGCGTCGCCACGATGTCGCCCGCGGCCGTCGGCCGGTCCGCCGAAACGAGCGGGGCGAGGACTGCGGCCCCGACGACGAGCGCGAGCACGGCCACGCCGAACGTGGTCCGCCGATCTCCGAGCAGGCGCCTCACGCCATGCCCCTTGTCCCCGTACGCGAGATCCGGGGATCGATCCACGTCGTCGCGACATCCGCCAGGAGGTTCCCCAAGACCACGAGCGCAGCGCTCACCACCGTGGCACCCATCACCACCGGGTAGTCGCGCGCCGCGACCGCCTCCACGAGCCGCCGGCCCACGCCCGGCCACGCGAACACCGTCTCCACGAACACGACGCCCGAGAACACCGCCGGGAACGACAGGCCCAACAGCGTCACGATCGGGATCAGTGCGTTCCGGGCGACGTGACGCCGCAGGAGCCGCGCGGGCGAGAGCCCCTTCGCCGCGGCCGCCCGCACGAACGGCTGACGGCGCACTTCGAGCATCGTGCCGCGCACATACCGCGCCGTGCCGCCCACCCCGATGAGAGTCAGCGTCGCGAGGGGGAGCGCCAGATGGCGCAGCTGGTCCACCACTCGACCCCAGCTGGAGAGCGCGTCCGCGTCGAGCCCGACCGCTCCGAACGCGGGCAACACATGCCGCCCATACGCGAACACCATGATCAGCGCGAGGCCGAGCCAATATCCCGGGAGCGCGAAGAGCGTCACGGTGACGACGGAGAGCGCGGTGTCGAGCCAGGGGCCCGCGCTCGCCTGCACGGCGCCCAGCGCGACGCCGAGCGCGTACGTGAGCACGAGCGACACGCCGGCGAGCTCGAGCGTCGTCGGCACGGCCTCGCCGAGCAGCTCGCGCACGGGACGCCCCGTCGCGATGCTCCGCCCCCAATCGCCGCGGGCCATGCGGCCGAGCCACGCCGCGAACTGCGTCGGCCACGGGCGATCGAGCTCCAGCGCGTGCCGCGCGAGCTCGAGCTGGGCGGGCGTCGCCGTGGGCCCGAGGAGCCGCTCGACGGGATCGCCGGGCGCGAGTCGGAGCAAGAAAAAGGTCAGCGCGACTACGCCGGCCACCACGGCGGCTCCGGTCAGGCAGCGACGCGCAAGCGCGACGAGCATACGTCGAATCTCGCGCGACCCCGAGTGGCCCGCTAGAATCCGGGCGTGCGGCGACGGGTCACCGGACCGGCGCTCCTCGTCATCTGGGGAACGGTCGCTGCGGCGTGCGGGGGCCG
>DATLKW010000349.1:0-22807 GCA_035538175.1 Gemmatimonadales bacterium
CCCAGGCGTGCCCGTCGCCCCGAGTCACGAGGTCCTGCCAGTATTCCGGGAGTTCGAGCGCACCAGCACGACGACCGTCGAAGCGTACCTGCGCCCCAAAGTCTCTGCCTACCTCGAGCAGGTCGAAGACCGCCTTGCCGGACGGGGCGTCGGCGCCCTCCGCGTGATGACCTCGAGCGGAGGCACGCGCGCGCCGGCCGCGGCGAGCGTGCACGCGGCCGGGCTCGCGCTCTCGGGTCCCGCGGGCGGCGTGATCGGGGCCCAGTTGGTGGGCGCCGCCGTGGGCCGCGCGAACCTCCTGACGCTCGACATGGGCGGCACGAGCGCGGATGCGAGCCTCGTCGCCGACGGCACGCCCGTGAGCGACGGCTGGGGCGCAGTCGCCGGCATCCCGCTCGCGCTGCCCGCGGTCCTGATCGAGACCGTGAGCGCGGGCGGCGGGAGCATCGCGCGCGTCGACGAGGGCGGCGCGCTGCGCGTTGGCCCGGAGAGCGCCGGGGCGGTGCCGGGCCCGGCGTGCTATGGGCGCGGGGGCGAGCGGCCGACCGTGACCGACGCGTGCCTGATCCTAGGCTGGCTCGACGCGGCCACCCCCCTCGCGGACGCCGTACGGCTCGATCCCGCGGCCGCGGTCCGCGCCCTCGGCCGCCTTGGCCCTGCAGCTGGCAGCGACCCCCCAGCGATCGCCGCCGGTATCGTCGCCGTCGCCACGGCCGCCATGGCGCGCGCCCTGAAACGCGTCAGCGTCGCTCGCGGGCTCGACCCCCGCCGCATGGCGCTCCTCCCCTTCGGCGGAGCGGGGCCGCTGTTCGGCTGTCAACTGGCCGATGCCCTTGGCATGGATACCATCGTCATCCCGCCCCACCCAGGAGCGCTGTCGGCCTTGGGACTGGCCGCGGCCCCCGAGCGCGTCGATCTCCTCGCGGCGTTGCATCGCCCGCTCGCCGCGCTCGACCGAGACACGCTCGCCCACGCGTTCCAACCCTTGCTCGAAGCGGGAGCCCGACAGCTGCCGGGGGCGACCCTCGAGCGATTCGCCGACTGCCGGTTTGCCGGACAAGGCTACGAGGTGACGGTGCCGGCCGCGAGCGACGATCCCGCGTCCGTGGGCGAGGCGTTCCGCAACGCGCACCGTCGGCGCTACGGGCACCTCGGCGCGGGGGGCTCGATCGAGCTCGTGAATCTCCGCGTGGTGGCGCTGCGCGCCCCGCCCCCCCTCAAGCTCGACGGCGCGGGGCGCCCGACCCGTCCGGGTCCAGGCTCCCCCCGCGCGCGCGCGATGGTCGTCGGGGGGCGCCCGCTCACGGGTACGGTGTGGGCGCTCGACGACCTCACGCCGGGCCTCACCATCCCCGGTCCGGCCGTGCTCGCTGGACGGGATGCCACGGCCCTGATCGAGCCGGGATGGCGGGGGACCGCGCACCAAACGGGCGCGGTCGTCGTGACGCGCGCATGAGTCTCGACGCCGTCGGCCTCGAGGTGATCGGACACGCCTTCGCCTCCGTCGCGGAGGAGATGGGCCTGGTGCTCATCCACTCCGCCGTCTCGCCCAATATTCGCGAGCGGCGCGACTGCTCCGCGGCCCTATTCGATGCGGCAGGAGAGATGATCGCGCAGGCCGCCCACATCCCCGTCCATCTCGGCGCGCTCGGCGAGGCGGTGACGGTCGTGCGCGCCCTCGCCCCCGCCCCCGGCGACGTATTCGTGCTCAACGACCCCTACGCCGGCGGCTCGCATCTCCCCGACCTTACCCTCGTCGGCGCCATCGACGTCGCGGGGTCCGTGGGCGGGTACGGGGCGGTCCGAGCGCACCATTCGGACGTGGGCGGCATGCAGCCGGGGAGCATGCCGGCCGGCGCCCGCGAGCTGTTTGCGGAAGGGGTGATCGTGCCCCCGCTGCGGCTCACGCCGGAGGTCGAGCGGTTGCTCCTCGCCAACGTTCGGACTCCGGAGGCACGGCGCGCCGACCTCGCCGCCCAGCGCGCCGCCGTCGAGCGCGGGGCCGACGGCCTGCGCGCCCTCGTCGCGCGCTACGGCTGGGCCGCCCTGCGCGACGCCGCGCGGGACCTCCAAGCCTACGCCGAGCGCCGCACCCGAGAGGCGCTCCGCGCCACGTCGATCGCGGGCGCCATAGCCACGGACTGGCTCGAGGGCGACGGGGTCGACGACCAGGACTTCGCCATCCGGGTGCAAGTCGACATCTCGGACGGCGTGTTTCAGGCGGACTTCGCCGGGACCGCGCCCGCCGCGCGCGGGAACGTGAATTGCCCGCTTGCCGTGACGCGCTCGGCCGTTCTGTTCGTCGTGCGCACGCTCTTGCCCGAGGACGTGCCGACGAACGGCGGCGTGGAGCGCGCGGTCAAAGTCCGCGCGCCCGAAGGGTCGCTCGTCCACGCCCGCTTCCCGAGCGCCGTGGCGGCGGGCAACGTGGAGACCTCGCAGCGTATTGCGGACACCGTGTTCAAAGCGCTCGCCGGCGCCGGACTCCAAGTTCCCGCGCAAGGCCAAGGCACCATGAACAACGTGACGCTCGGCGGCACCGTCGCGGGCGTGCCGTGGACCTATTACGAGACGATCGGCGGCGGGCAGGGGGCGAGCCCGGGGGCAAACGGGCCGTCGGGCGTGCACGTCGGCATGTCCAACACCCGCAACACGCCGATCGAGGTGCTCGAATTGGAGTATCCGCTGCGGGTGCGCGGCTACGCGCTGCGGCGCGGCAGCGGCGGGCGGGGCCGCAGGAGCGGCGGCGACGGCGTGATCCGGGAATTCGAGGCGCTCGCGCCGCTGGAGGCGAGCTGCCTCACCGAGCGACGTCGGCACGCGCCGAGCGGCGTGGGCGGGGGCGAGCCGGGACACCCCGGATGCACCAGCATCAACGGCGCCCCGCTCGCGCCCAAGGCGAGCGCGCAGCTCGCACCGGGCGACGTGCTCCGCCTCGAGACGCCCGGTGGGGGAGGGTGGGGCGAACCTGAACGAGGAGGCGACCGATGATGTGGGCGCTCGTGGCCGTGATCGGCCTCGTGGCGGGGGTGGTGTCGGGGCTGTTCGGAATCGGGGGCGCAGTCGTGATGATCCCGGGATTGGTGCTCATCGCCAAACTGCCGCAGCATACGGCGAACGGGACGTCGCTCGCCGCCCTCCTGCTTCCGGTGGGCCTGCTCGGCGCCATGGAGTACTACCGGCGCGGGCAGGTGAACATCCCGTTCGCGGGGATCCTCGCCGGGGGCTTGTTCCTCGGGGCTTTGCTGGGGGCGAAACTCGCCGCGTCCCTCTCGGACGCGGCACTCAGCCGGGCATTCGGCGCCTTTCTGATGCTCATGGCGGTCCGGCTGCTGCTGCGCTAGGGATGGCGGGCGTCGAACACCTTGGCGTCCACGAACAGCCGGAACAGCTCCTGATCGAGCTGCCCTACCCGCACCTCGTCGGCCATGATGTCCAGGGCGCGGGCCGCGGCGACGGCGGCCTTGTAGGGACGATCCGCGGCGGTCAGCGCGTCGTAGATGTCGCTGATCGTCATCATGCGCGTCTGGATGGGGATCGCCTCCCCGGTCACGCCCCGTGGGTACCCGGCGCCGTCGAGCTTCTCGTGGTGGCCGTACGCGATCAGCGGCACCTGCTGGAGCTCCCGCGTCCAGGGAATCTGTTGGAGGAAGTGGTAGGTGTGGGTCACGTGGCTCTCGATCTCCAGCCGCTCCGCGTCGTCGAGCGAGCCCTTGGGGATCGTGAGGTAGCGCATCTCGTCCTCGCTTAGGTAGGGACGGGACTCGCCGGCGATGTCCTCGTAGCTGCGGCGCGCGAGCGCCAGGAGTTCCTCGAACTGCCCAGCGGGGAGGACCGTCGGCTCGTTCGCCTGGAGCACGGCGCCCAGGAACTGATCGAGCTGCGCGAGCTCGCGCACGTGGTCCGCCTCGAGCCCCGCGCGAAAGGCGTCGTACCCCTCGCGACCGTGCGCCTCGAGGAACTCGGCGCGGCGGCGCCAGTACTCCCGCTCCGCCGTGCGCCGGACGAAGGCGAGCCGCTCGCGAATCAACTCGAGCTGCAGGGGATAGAGCTTCTTGGCCTTCACCAGCACCTGCTCGCGCACCCCGACCTTGCCGAAGTCGTGCAACAGGCCCGCATACCGCAACTCGCGGATCTGCTCGCGCGTGAAACGGACGCCGCGGTAGGCGCCGTCCTCGGCCCGGTCCACGACGACGGCGAGACCCACCGTCATCGTCGCCACGCGTCCCGAGTGCCCAAACGTGGTGGGGTCGCGCTGCTCGATCGCGTGCACGGCCGCTTTGACGAAGCCCTCGAACAGCTGCTCGATGTCGTCGTACAGCCGACTGTTCTCGATCGCGACAGCCGCCTGCCCGGCGAGCGCGGTGACGAGCTCTACCGTCCGCTTCGAATAGGGGACGACCTGCGCCTCGACGTCCGCCGGTGTGTCGAGCACCCCCTCCGGGGAGCGCTTGCGGTTGATGAGCTGCAGCACGCCGATCACGTCCTCTTTGTGATCCTTCATCGGGATCACGAGCATCGACTTCGTGCGGTACCCGTAGCGCTCGTCGAACGAGCGGTTGATGCTGTACTCCACGTCGGGGGGCAGGAAATAGGCGTCGTCGATGACGAGCGGCTCCCCCGTCACCGCGGCGTAGCCGGCGAGACTCGACCGGTCTACGGGTATCGTGAACTCAACGAAGGGCGCGTCGGGCTTGGAGTGCGTCTGGGCGTGCCGGAACCGGAGCCGCCGCAGGCCCTGGTCGCCCATCTCGACCAGGTAGAGGCTGCCGGCATCGGAGGTGCTGATGCGGCGGGCCTGGGTCAAGATCAGATCGAGCAGGGACTTCAAATCCCGCTCCGTCCCGAGCGCGACGCCGATGCGCGTGAGCTCGCCGATCTCCCGGCTGCGACTGGCGGCCTCGCTGCGGGCGCGCGTCGCCTCCAGGCGCGCCGCAGCCTCGCGGTAGCCGGCGCGCACCGCCACGAGCAGCTGGCGCGGCGCTGCGGGGTGGCGCACGAAGCCCGACAGGAGCTCGGACGGCATCTCGTTCGGGACGTCCGGCTCGCCGTCGCGCCCCAGGGCGACGATCGCCCCCCCTGTGTCCACGAAGGCGCGCAGCGCGTCGAGCGGGAACGTGGAGCGACTCTCGGGGTCCAAGACGAACACCGTCGGTCGGCCGTCCACGGCGAGGTCGGTCGGCAGCCGCGTCCGGCGCGTCTCGATCTGGGCCCGCTCGAGCACGGACCGCACGCTCGCCGGATCCCAGGCCCCGGTGTGGAGCAGCAGGTATCTCATCGTCCGCCGCGGTCAGTCCACGGGGCTCCGCGCGTCACGAGCTCTTCACGCGCTCGAGCCCCTGGCGCGCTTCGGTGTACTCGGGGAACACCGCGAGGGCCTTCTGATACATCTCCACCGCCCGGTCGCGCTGGCCGCGGTCCTGGAACAGGAGCGCCTTCGAGTAGAAGGTCAGGGCCTCCGTCGGCACCTGGCGCGAGAGCCGCTGCTCCGCCGCCTGGCGCGGCAGGGGCGGCAGATTCGCGTCCTTCATGAGCCGCGTCCCCACGTTCCGGATCAGGTCGAACAGATGGTCGCGCTGCATCCGGTCCGATTCGACCTTCACGATCTCGCTCGTCTCCACGTTCACGAGCCGCGCGTCCAGCCGGAAGTCGCCATAGAAGTCGATGAACGTGCCGGTGATCACGTAGCGCGCCCCGACGAGCTTGCCGATCTTCGCCGCGGTTTCGGGGGTGACTTTCCCGGCGCTGCCGAGGCTCTGCTCCGCGAGCAGCTTTTCGATCTGCTCGCGCTCCACCACCCGCGCCGAGGGGTTCGCGGCGAGCTCGGAGATCAACATCCCGGCGATGCCCTTCTCGAGCGCGGCGAAGTTCTCCTTGTCCTGGCCGTACGAGCCGCTGTTATCGAACGGCAGCACCGCGATGCCCGGCCGCGTGTCCTGCGCCCGCGCCTGCGCCCCGAGCTCGGCGCCGAGCGGCAGACCGAGAACGAGTGACCCGAGCGCGATGAGGGTTCCTGCACGCATACGCTGAAGCTCCTCGCTCAAAGAGTAAGAGTCATGCCTTCCTGCGCCGCCACGACTTCGGCCGGCCGGCCCGTGGCGCGCGCCTGGCGGCGCGCCGCCGCGAGCAGCGCGTCGATCGCCTCGTCGCCATGCTCCGGCTCGTGGTGGAAGAGGACGAGGCGCTTCACGCCCGCCTCCCCCGCCAGGGCGACGGCTTCCTCAAACGTCGAATGCCCCCAGCCGCGGTGCTCCTCGAGCTCCTCCGGCGTGTACATCGCATCGTGGATCAAGAGCTCTGCTCCCGTGAGAAACGCCACAAAGTCCTTGCGCCACGAGGCGGGCGTCCCATAGCGCCCACCGGGGCCGAGCTCGTTGTCCGTGACGTAGGCCATGCTCGGCCCTCCCGCCGCCGGCGACAGCCGGTACCCGAGCGTCGTGCCGGGATGGCGCAGCCGCATCGCCCGCACCCGGAAGGTGCCGACCGTAAAGTCCCCCGGCTCCACCTGCTGGACGGTGAGCTTCGCCGATAAGGCGTCGAGCGGCACCGGAAACACGGCGGGGTCCATTTGCTGGCGCAGGATCGCCTCGAGCGACGTCGTGCCCTGGCGCGATCCCCAGATACGCACCGCGTTGCCCGGTCCGAAGAACGGCTTGAAATGGGGAAGCCCCTGGATGTGGTCCCAGTGGGCATGCGACAAGAGGATTTCCGCCTGCACGGCGCCGTTCTGCTGCTCCACGAGCTCGCGCCCCAACGCCCGAATCCCGGTGCCCGCGTCGAGAATCACCAGCTGGCCGTCACGGGCCGCGCCCCCCGCGCTCCGGTCCGCGCCGCCGTGCACGGCGACACACGGCGTGTTGCCCCCGTAGCGCGCGGTGTGGGCGCCGGGAGTGGGGATCGACCCCCGCGTTCCCCAAAAAGTCACCGTGTACGCCATCCGTCCCGGCAACGCCGTTCCCTTCGGCTAAGTTGTGGAAAATACGAGAGCTAGAGCAAGCTCCCGTCTCACCGGCGGGGCGTGACCCGCCTCACGAGCGTCCCGCCGACACCTCCAGCGCGGCCCGATCGCGGATCAGAATCTCGCGGCGGCTGATCTCGATGTACCCCTTCTCCACCAGCTCGCGCATCGTGCGGCTCACGGTTTCGCGCGAGGAGCCGATCATTTGGGCGATCGTGTGGTGTGTGAGCCGACGCGTAATGCGGTCGGAGTGCGCCTCGTCGGCAAGGTCCAACAGCAGCTGCGCCACGCGGCCGTTCACGTCGAGCAGCACGAGGCTCCCGACCTTCTCATCCACACGCCGCAGCCGACGGGACAGCTCGCGGAGCAGCCCCATCGCGATGCCGGGGGATTGCTGCAGGATGGCCTGGAAGTCCTCGCGCCGGATCACGAGGAGATTGGAGTCCTCCATCGCGATGACGTGCGCCGACCGGGGCTCCTCGTCGATCAGCGACATCTCGCCGAAGAAGTCGCCCTCGCCGAGCACCGAGAGAATCACCTCGCGGCCGTCCTCGCCGATCAACACGACCTTCACTTGACCGCTCGCCACGATGTAGAGGGCGTCACCCGGATCGTCCTCGAACAGGATCACCGAGTTGCGCGGATAGCTCCGCTCGCGGGTGATCTCGGCGACCCGGTCGAGCTCGGGGGCGGCAAGCTGGCTGAACAGGGGAACCTTCTGGAGGACGACCGTCACCGACACGATAGGCTTCCCCTGGGGCGGTGGGGGTTCGTTTGGTCGCGCAAGCTTAAGGGCAACACGCGCTGCTGTCAATTCGGCGGGCGCCCGACGCTTGCCGCCAACTTGTGGTGGCAGCTATATTTCCACACTTCGTACCCCATTCGACTTCTAGGCAAGGATTGCGTGCAGTGAAAGCCGGAATTCACCCCAACTACCAGCGGGCGAACGTGCAATGCGCGTGCGGCAACACCTTCGTCACGCGCTCCACCGTGCCCGTGATTCACGTCGAGGTCTGCGCTAAGTGCCACCCGTTCTTCACCGGTAAGCAGAAGCTCGTCGATACCGCCGGCCGGGTGGAGCGTTTCCGCCAGAAATACGCGACCGAAAAGGCCGCCGGCTAACGCGTGGAGGCCCGACTCCGCCAGGCGCTCGCGCGGGCGGAGGAGGTCGCCCGCGAGCTGGCCGACCCCGAGACCGCGCGGAACCCCGCCAAGCTGCGCCAACTGGGCCGCGAACATGCACGCCTCGACCAGGTCCGCCAGGTCAACGACCGGCTCGCTCGGCTCGCGGCGGAACTGGCGCAGGCGCGGGAGGTGCTGCAGGACCGCGACCCCGAGCTCTCGCAGCTCGCTCGACAGGACGTCGAGCGCCTGCGGCCCGAGATCGGACGCCTCGAGGAGCGCCTCGCCGACCTGCTGGTCCCGGCCGACCCCCTCGCCGACCGTGACGCCATCGTCGAGATCCGCGCAGGCACGGGGGGCGACGAGGCCGCCCTCTTCGCCGCCGACCTGTTTCGCATGTACACGCGCTTCAGCGAGCGCCGGGGCTGGAAAGTCGACGTGGTGTCGCTCTCGGAAGGAAGCCTCGGCGGCCTCAAGGAAGCGATCTTCGAGGCGCGCGGTCCCGGGGCCTACGGAACGCTGCGCTACGAGTCGGGCGTCCACCGCGTCCAGCGCGTACCGGTGACGGAATCGCAGGGGCGCATCCACACCTCTGCCGCCACCGTGGCCGTGCTCCCCGAGGCGGAAGAGGTCGACGTGAAGATCGACGAGAAGGACCTCCGGATCGACGTGTTCCGCTCCCAGGGGCCAGGTGGCCAGAGCGTCAACACCACCGACAGCGCGGTCCGCATCACTCATCTCCCCACCGGACTCGTCGTGCAGTGCCAGGACCAGAAAAGCCAGCTGCAGAACAAGGTCAAGGCTCTCGAGGTGCTGCGCTCGCGGCTGCTCGACAAGCTGCTCGCCGAGCAGGAGGCGGCCCGGGCCCGCGAACGACGGGCCCAAGTGGGCACCGGCGACCGTTCGGCCAAGATCCGCACCTACAATTTCCCCCAGAACCGCGTCACCGATCACCGCATTCACTACACGGTCCACAACCTCTCCGACGTCCTGAACGGGAACTTGGACGAGCTGATCGGCGCGCTGCGACTCGCCGGGGAGCGGGAGCGGCTGAGTGCCTGAGCGCCTCAATACCGGCGTCGGGTGCTCGGTCGGCGACGCCCTGGACGCCGCGGCCACGACGCTCACGCGTGCCGGGGTCCCCGATCCCGTGCGCGAGGCGCGCACCCTGTGGGCCGCCCTCGCCGACGGGGGCGTGACCCAGGGGGACGTCTGGCTCGCCCGCGAACGGGAGGCGACGCCCGGCACCGTCGCCCGATTTCGGGAGGCGGTCGCGCGCCGCGCCGCGGGCGAGCCCTTCGCCTACGCCGTCGGGCAAGCCGAGTTCCGCACCCTCGTTCTCAAGAGCGATCGGCGCGCCCTGATCCCGCGCCCGGAGACGGAAGGCCTCGTGGATCTTGTGCTTCGGGCCCTCGGACCCGCCGGGCGTGACCCGGGAACGGGCGGCGGTGTGGCGGCGGACGTGGGCACGGGGTGCGGGTGCGTCGCGCTCGCCCTTGCGGTCGAAGGGCCGTTCGAGCGCGTGATCGCGGTCGAACGCTCGCCCACCGCGGCGGCGCTCGCCCGCGAGAACGTGGCCCGCGTCCGGCCCCGGGTCCCGGTCGAGGTACGCGAGGGCGATTGGCTCGGCCCGCTCGCCGGCGAGCGGTGTCGGGTGCTCGTCGCGAACCCGCCCTACTTGACCGAGGCCGAGTACCAACGCCTCGATCCCGCCGTGCGACGGTTCGAGCCGCGGGCGGCTTTGGTGAGCGGCCCGGACGGGCTCGACGCCACCCGCGCCCTCGTGGCCCAGGCCCCAAGCGTCCTCGCGCCCGGCGGGCTCCTTGCCCTCGAAGTCGACGAACGGCGGGCCGCGAGCGTGTGCGAGTTCGCGCGGCCCCCCGAGTGGGCGCGCGTGACGGTGCACGAGGACGTGTTCGGGCGGCCGCGCTACGTGCTGGCACTCCGTGAGGAAGTCGCATGATCGACCAGAAAGCGCAGGAACTGGGTCGACTTCTCGGCCAGAGCGACGAGTACAAAGTGCTCGTGCGCGCGAGCGACCGCATGAAAGCCGACGCCACGTGCCGGCAACTGTTGGCGGAGGTCGAGCGCATCGCTCAAGACATCGAACGGGCGTCGCAAGAAGGCCGCGAGCCCGCCAAGGAGCAGCTCGAGGGCTACGATCGCGCGCTCCAGAGCGTCCAGGCGAACACCGTCTACCAGCAAGTCGTCGCGGCCCAGGCCAACTTCGAGAAGCTCATGGCCAAGGTCAACGCCCGCATCTACGACGGGATGAAGCAGGGGGCCGCGAGCCCCATCATCACGCTGGGCTGACGGTGCCCGGCGGCGCTACATTCATCGTGGTGGAAGGGCCCGAAGGGGCGGGGAAGTCCACGCTCGTGCGCGCGCTCGCTGCGCGCTTCGCCAGAGAGGGCCGCGCGGTCGTCACCGTGCGAGAGCCGGGGGGGACGCCCGTGGCGGAAGCGGCCCGGAAAGTGGCGCTCCAATTCCCCCACGACATGCCCCCGGCCGCGGAGCTGTTTCTCTTCCTCGTAGCGCGGGCGGACTTGGTGCATCGCGTCATCCGGCCGGCGCTCGAGGCGGGGCAGGTCGTGATCGCCGACCGCTACGAGCTGTCGACGATGGCCTACCAGGTCGCCGGAGGTGGCCTACCGGCCCGGGAGGTGACCGAGGCCAATCGGCTCGCGACCGACGGGCTTGCCCCGGACGTTACGCTGGTGCTCGACGTGCCGGTCGACGTGGGGCGCGAGCGACAGCGGGCGGCCGGGAAAGTGCAGGATCGGTTCGAACGGCAGGACGAGGCGTTCCATCGCCGGGTGCTGGCGGCGTATCGCAGCGCGCACGGCCCGGGGATCGTGCACCTCGATGCGACCCAGTCGACACAGGCCGTGCTGGACACCGCCTGGAGGGAAGTCTTGGCGGCGACGGCCCTTCCAACACGAGGCGCGTCATGAAGCTCCGCAAGATCGTCATCCTCTCCGCGGCGGCCGGGCTGGCCCTCGCCACCGGTGGGTGGTTCCTCCAGCGCGAGGCCGGCCCGCCCGGCTCCGTCTACCACCAGGCGCGCCTCTTCGAAGACGTGCTGGCGCATGTCGCCGACTACTACGTCGACTCGGTCGACGAGCGCCGACTGTACCAAATGGCCATCGACGGCTTGCTCGACCAGTTGCACGATCCGTACTCCGTCTTCCTCAAGCGCGACGACTTCAAGGCCCTGAACGAGGCGACAACCGGCAACTACGGCGGGCTCGGCATCCAGATCGAGGTCCGCGACGGCTGGATCACGGTCGTCGCCCCCCTGCCCGACACGCCGGCGGAACGCGCCGGCATCCAGACGGGCGACCAGATCGTCGGGCTCGACGGGCGCTCGACCGAAGGCTGGAAGCAAGACCAAGCGGTCAAGGAGCTGCGGGGCGAGGCGGGGTCGGCGGTCGAGCTCAAGGTCCGGCGCATCGGGGTCGATCAGGCGCTCACGTTCAAGCTGACCCGCGCCAACATCCACGTCCGTTCCGTGCAGGTCGCGATGCTGCTCGACGACAAGGTCGGGTACGTGTTCCTCACCCCCGTGAGCGACGCCTCGGCGCCCGAACTCACCGACGCCGTCAACGGCCTGCTCCAGAAAGGCATGAAGGCCCTGCTCCTCGACCTGCGCGGCAACCCCGGTGGACTCCTCGACCAGGGCGTCGCCGTCAGCGAGCTGTTCCTAAACCCCGGGGAGGGCGTCGTCGCGACCCGCGGCCGGGCGCCCAACAGCACGCGCACCTACCGCGACGCGAAGCCGCAGCCGTGGCCCAACCTCCCGGTCGTGGTCCTGGTGAACGGGGGTACCGCGAGCGCGGCGGAAATCATCACCGGGGCTCTCCAGGACCACGACCGCGCCGTGGTCGTCGGCACGCCGACATTCGGCAAGGGCCTGGTGCAGTCGCTCTGGCAGCTGACGCCCGAAACGGCGCTCAAGCTGACGACGGCGCGCTGGTACACGCCCAGCGGACGGACCATCCAGCGCAAGAGCAAGAACGAAGACGACCAGGTGGCCCAGGTCGAAGCAGCGGAGCTCGGACGTGACACCGTCAAGCCCGATTCGTTGCTCGTGTTCCACACCGACCACGGTCGGCCGTTGCTCGGCGGCGGCGGGATCCGCCCCGACATCTTCGTGCGGCCCGACACGTACAGCACCGCCGAGCGGTCCTTCTTGAAGGCCCTCGGGGCCAAGATCCCGACCTACCAAGACGTGCGCGCGAGCTACGCGCTTGAACTCAAGGCGAGCGGGCGCGTGCGGACCCCGAGCTTCACGGTGAGCCCGGAGATGGTGGACGAGGTGCTGCACCGGCTGCGGGCACGCGGGGTGACGCTGTCGGACAGCGTGCTCCCGGGTGCGCGCACGCTCATCGCCGACGAGCTCGGCTACGAAATCACGCGCTACGTGTTCGGCCGGCCCGCCGAGGTCCGCCGCCGGATGAGCGAGGATCACCAGGTCCAGGCGGCGCTCGCGTTAGCGCGGCGCGCGAAATCTCCCCAGGACCTGATCTCGCTCGCCGCGGCGCAGCCCTCGGCGCCGCAGCGCAACTGAGGCGGCCCTGAGCGACACCCGCACGGTCGGCATTATCGGGCCCGGCCGGGCGGGGCTGGGTCTTGCCCTCGCACTCGCGCGGGCGGGCTACGGCGTGCGGCTCCACGGCCGCGCCCGCAAGCGGGTGCCGCCGCCCCTCGAGCTCACCGTGGGGCCGACGGACGAGCCGCCTCCCTGGCTCGGCGAGCCGGCGGTCGTCCTCCTCGCCGTCCGCGACGACGCGATTCGCCCCCTCGCCGAGACGCTCTCGCGCGCCGGCCGCATCCGGCCCGAGCAGGTTGTGCTCCACCTCTCCGGCGTTCACGGCCAGGAGGCCCTCGGGCCCCTCGTCGGCTCGCGCGCCGCGCTCGGATCCATCCATCCGCTCCAGACGATCGCCGAGCCCGAGCGCGCCGCTGAGCGGCTGAAAGGCGCGTGGGCCGCGGTCGAGGGCATGCCCCGCGCCATCGAGGCCGCCGAGCGCTTGGCCAAAGACCTGGGGCTCCGGCCGTTCCGGCTGCCCTCCCGCGCCAAACCGGTCTATCACGCGGGCGCCGTGTTCGCCTCGAACTACTTCGTGGTCGTGGAGGCCGTCGCGCAGCGCCTGCTGCGGCACGCGGGGCTCTCGGACGCGGACGCCTGGCTGGCGTTGCGTCCGCTCGTGGAGGGAACGCTCGAGAACCTCACCCGGCAGGAACCGATGGCGGCGCTCACGGGGCCCGTGGTCCGGGGCGACGAAGCCACGATCCGCCGCCACCTCGACGCCCTCACCCAGGACGACGCGGCGCTGTATCGGGCCCTCGGGCGCGCCGCGCTTGAGCTCGCGCAGAAACGCGGCATGGACGAGGACACGGCGAGTCGCCTCGCCGCGGCCCTCGCTACTGATCTACCACGCGTACTCCGGCCGGGGGCGAGAACGTGAGCTCGCGGCCAGGAACCCCGGTGTTCACGCGCAGGCGCGTGAGGATGACCGCTCGCTCCTGCCCCGATGCCTCCGAGATGTCGACGCGGTGGACGAGGCCGTCCCCGCGACTGATCCAGATCACCGCCCGGCTGTAGGGCTGGTCCGAGCGCTTGGGCACAAGCGCAATCACGTCGGCGGTATCCGGCCCGCCTCCCTCGCCCGGCGCCACGCCGGAGGCCGTCGTCGCCACGCGCAGGTACTGCGCGCTGTAGCGCTCGCGTGGATGCTCGACGAACTGCCCGATCAGGTTAGGTCCCGTCGAGCCGTACTCGGGAATGCGAGAACGGAGGACCTGGCCCGGCGTGGTACTCGGCGTGTAGAGCCAGAGAAAACGGCCGTCGGCGACGATGCGGTCGCCCGCAGGCGCGGTGAACCGCATGGCGAACCGGCTCGGCCGCAGCTGGTAGAGATGGCCACGCGTGGTGTCGGGCTCGCCGAGCATCGGGTTCGTGACGATCTGCACGAAATCGGCAGACAGGCTCCGCACCGTCTGGTAGGTCTCGCTGGCGCGCTCGAGCACAGGCCAGGGGTCGAGCGCCTGGGCGCCCACGGGCAGCGCGGTCGTGATGCAAAGGGACAACGCGAGGGGGAAGGGGACGACGGGCAACCGCATGCGGCCGGCGCGGGCTGCCTGGCTCACGCCCCCACCGGGGCCGGCTCCGCCACCCGGCGCCCGATCACCTCCGCGATCACCCGCACCTCGCGCATCAGCTGAGCGAACTGGTCGGGAAACAGGGTCTGCGCACCGTCCGATAGCGCGCGCTCCGGATCGGGATGGACCTCCACCATGATCCCGTCCGCCCCCGCCGCCACCGCCGCCCGAGCCATGGGGATCACCTTGTCGCGCAACCCCGTGCCGTGCGACGGGTCGGCGATGATCGGCAAGTGCGAGAGCTTGTGCACGACCGGAATGGCGGTGAGATCGAACACGTTGCGCGTCGCGGTGTCGAAACCGCGAATCCCGCGCTCGCACAGGATCACGTCCTGGTTCCCCTCGGCGAGGAGGTACTCCGCCGACAGGAGGAGCTCCTCGATCGTCGCCGACATGCCGCGCTTCAGGAGCACGGGCTTCTTGGCTCGGCCGGCGACCTTGAGGAGGGAGAAGTTCTGCATGTTGCGCGCGCCGAGCTGGATGATGTCCGCCACCTCGGCGACCTCACGCACGCCCTCCGCGTCCATCGCTTCGGTACACACGAGGAGCCCCGTTTCGTCCCGCGCCTTGGCGAGCAGCCGCAGCGCGGGGCGCCCGAGCCCCTGAAAGGCATAGGGAGACGTCCGCGGCTTCCACGCCCCGCCGCGCAGGATCACGGCACCCGCCTCCTTGACCACGCGCGCCGCGTCGATGATCTGGCGTTCGTTTTCGACCGAACAGGGACCGGCGATGGCCACGACCTCGGAGCCCCCGATCCCGAGGCCGCCGGCGAGACGCACCACCGTGTTCTCGCTCTTCCACTCACGGCTCACCTGCTTGTACGGCTTGGAGACGTGAATCACGTCCTGGACGCCGGGGAGACCCTCGAGCCGCGAGGCGTCGACCCGGCCGTCGTTGCCGACCAGGCCCACGGCCGTGCGCTGCACGCCGGGCAGCGGTCGGGCCTTGTAGCCCATCTCCTCGATCACGGCGATGACACGTCGCACTTCCTCTTCGGTCGCGCCGTGTCGCATCACGATCAGCACTGCTATTTGCCTCCGATGGTGAACCGATCCCCGTCCTGCGCGGCCGTCACGGAGCCCTTGAACCGGCCACCGGCGACCCGAGCCGGGTCCGTATTCTCTACCGGCGGATAGAAGTGCGTCAAGACGAGCCGCCCGACCCCGGCGTCGCGAGCCAGCTCGCCCGCCTGCTCGGGGGTGAGGTGGATCTCCATGGCGCGCTCGGAGGGAAGCGAACACTCGGCGAGCAGCAAATCGGCCTTCGCGGCCCAGTGCGCGAGCTCGGCCGAGGGCCCGGTGTCCCCCGTGTACACGAGCCGCCCCTCGGGAGCGGTGAGGGAGACGGCGACGCTCTCCGGCGTGTGGGGCACCGGGAACGTCTCGAGGCTCACGTCCCGGTCGAGCGGGAAGGGCTCCCCCGCCTGGACATCGAGGATGCCGATCGGGAACCCTGGGTCCAACAGCCACGCGCCGTAGCCGTCGGCGAGCTTCTTCAAGAGCCGTACGACCCCCGGCGGCCCGAGGATGACGATCGGATCCTGGCGCGCCGGGCTGGTCGCGTACTTCAAGGCGTACACGAGCATCGGGAGCTCGCCCCAATGGTCGGGGTGGAAGTGCGTCAGGATCACGTGGGTCACTTGGTGCCAGGGGAGGCCGAACTGGGCGAGGCGGTGCAGGGCCCCCGCGCCGCAGTCGAGCAGAATGCGGAGATTGCCGCGACCGACCCAGTGGCACGCCGACGTCCGACGCGCCGAGGGCGCGACGGTCCCGGTTCCGACGGTGACGAGTTCCACTCAGGCCGGTTCCATCTGCCCCAGGCGCACGCCGACGATCGTCGAGACGCCGGGTTCTTGCATGGTGACGCCGTACACGGCGTCGGCCGCCTGCATCGTGCGGGGATTGTGCGTGATGACGATGAACTGAGTCTGATCCTTGAACTCCGCGAGCAGGCGCACGTAACGACCCACGTTCGCGTCGTCGAGCGGGGCGTCCACTTCGTCGAGCAGGCAGAAAGGACTCGGCTTGGTCAGGAAGATCGCGAACAGCAGTGACACCGCCACGAGCGTTCGCTCGCCCGAGGAGAGGAGATGGATACGCTGCGTCCGTTTGCCCCGCGGCGCCGCGTGGATCTCGATCTCGCTCGCCAGCGGCTCGTCCTCATTCGCGAGGCGGACGTCGCACTCGCCGCCGCCGAACAGAGTCTGGAACACGGAGCGGAAGTGCTCCCGCACCTTGCCGAACGACTCGAGGAACAGCGTCTTCGCCGTCTGATCGATTTCGCGGGCGGCGTGCAAGAGCGACTGCCGCGCGGCGACGAGATCGTCGCGCTGCGTCATCAGGAACTCGAGTCGCTTCACTTCTTCCGCGTGCTCCTCCACGGCGAGCGCGTTGACCGGACCGACTTCATCGATCGTCTCGCGCAGCCGCTCGTTCTCCTGGCGGAGCCACTCGAGGTCGCCCGCGACCTCGGGGGCCTCGACAAGGAGCTGGTCGAGCGGCTTACGCCACTCTGCCTCGACCTGTTGCACGAGCCCGCGTCGGCGCCCGAGCACTTCGGTGCGCTCGAGGGCGAGCTTGTGCTCGTCAGCGCTCCGGGTCTCGACCGCCGCGCGGGCGGTCTCGAGCGCCGCCTCCGCCCGCCCCTGGCTCGCGTCGGCCTCCGCGACCTCGGTCGCGGCGTCGCCCGCCGCCTGCTCCAGCGCCGCGACGGCCAGCCGCCGCTCCTGCAAGGCGTCGGTCCACTGTGCCTGCTGCCCGGTGACGCTCGTCGTTTCGCGCTCGAGCGCGGCCAGCTCGTCCCCGAGCGCGGCCACCTGGCGACGCGCCTCCTCCGTTTCCCCGGCGGCACGCGTGGCGCGCTCGCGCGCGGCCGCGAGTCGGGCCTCCACCTGCGCCGCGTCCACCTGCCACTTGACCCGCTGCTCCCGCGCCGCCTCCTGCTCGGTCTCGAGTTCGACGAGGCGCGCCCGCTCGCCCCCGAGCCGCTCGTCCAAGCGGTGCCGCTCCACCTCCTGGTGCTCGAGCTCGGCGTGGAGCGCGGTGAGCCGGGCGTCGACCTCCGCGAGTCGCGTCGAGAGGCGCTCGACCTGCGTGGTCGCGTCGGTCGCCTCGCGCTGCGCGTGGGCGGCGGCCCGCTCGGCGTCGCCCTTGCGCGCCCCCCCGTCGAGTTCCTCGCGACGGGCCCGCTCGGCCGCCTCGCGCGCCGCCACGAACGCGGCTTCCGCCTGGGCGAGCTCGGCGAGGGTACGCTCGAGCGCGCGCGCCCGCTCGTCGCGCGTCGCCTCGCTGTCCGTCACCTCTTGCGCCACGGCCTCGAGATCGGCGCGCCGCCGCAGCGGCCCCTCCGACGTGCCCCCGATCAAGTAGACGGCACCGTTCGCACGCCGCAGCGCCCGGCCGCCGTCCACGACTTCGTGGCCGGCGAGGAGGGCGCGCACCCACGCCGCCGCCGGGCCCTCCACCCGCAGGGCGTCTTCGAGCGGGTGACCGTCGGCCGTGCGGCGGGGACCGGGCACGCTCGGCAGCAGCACCAGGGGCCCGGGCTGCGCGGCCTCGTGCCAGCGCCGAATCGCGTCGACCGCGGTCTCGTCGCGCACGAGCACCGCGTGCAGCCACTCGCCGAGCAGCTGTTCCGCCAACTCGGCGTCGCGCCGCCCGGTGCGCACGAAGTCCGAGAGCGGGCCGATCACGGCATCCCCGAACCGCTCCCGCTCCTTCAAGAGCGCCTGGGCGGCGGGGGCGAGACCAACTCGCTGGCGCTCGAGCTCGGCGAGAGCGTCGCGCCGGGCCGTCGCCTGAGCCAACGCCCCCTCGACCTGGCGCCGCGCCGTGCGCTCGTGCGTCTCCCGCTCCTTCAGCTCGGTCACCCGTCGCCGCCCGCGCTCCAGCTCCTCGGCCGCCTCGCTCGAGCGGAGCGTGAGCGCCGCGGCCTGTTGCGCGCGCGTCCCCAGCTCGGCCGTCGCCGCCCACTCCGCCTCGGCGCGGGCGGCCCGCTCCTCGGACGCGCGCGCGAGCTGCTGACCGAGCTCGGCGCGCTCGCGCTCGAGCGCGGCCTGCTCCCCCTCGAGCGCCCGGAACGCCTCCGCCCGGCGCTGCCCCTCCTCCTCGAGCTCCCGCACGCTCCCCCGCTCGGCGAGCAGCCGGTCGCGCACCTCCTGCTCGAGCGCCGTGCGGCCCCCGAGCTCGCGCCCCACCACCGCGAGGTCGCGCTCGGCCGCCTCGCACTCGGCGAGCGCCGCGGCGCGCTCCCGCTCCGTTTGCTGGGCGCGCTCGTCCTGCTCCTCGCGCCGCTGCGTCGCCCCGGCGCGGCGCTCCCCCGCGTTGCGCAGCCGCTCGGCCGCGAGCGCGAGATCGCCCTGGAGTCGCCCCGCCTCGAGCCGCGCCGCGTTCAGCCGGCGCTCCACATCGGCGCGCCGCGCCTCCGCCGTGTGCCGCGCCTGCACACGCGCCTCGCGGTCCCGCTCCGCCCGGGCGAGTTCGGCTCGCTCCGCGGGCAGCGCCGCCGCCAACTCGTCCCCACGCTTCGCCAACGCCCCGAGCGCCAGGTCGAAATCCTCGAGCTCGCGCCGCACCAGCGTGAGCGCCACGGCGCGACGCTCCTCGATCATCTTCACGTAACGCTCGGCCTTGCCCCGCTGGCGCGCCAGGCTCCGCACCTGCGTCTGCACCTCGCTCACCAGGTCCTCGAGCCGCGCCAAGTCCCCCGCCGTCTCCTCCAGCCGGCGCTCGGTGCTCGCCTTGCGGTCCCGGTACACCCCGATCCCGGCTGCCTCCTCGAACAGGGCGCGCCGCTCCTCCGCTTTGTCGGAGAGCAGGGCCTCGATCATGCGGGCTTCCATGACGACCGCGGCGTCGGCCCCGAGCCCCGTGCCGCGCAACAGGTCCTGCACGTCGCGCAGCCGGACGGGCGAGCGGTTCATGAGGTACTCGCTCTGACCGGAACGCGAGAGCCGCCGCGTCACGACGACTTCCTGGTAGGCGATCGACAACGCGCCGTCCGCGTTGTCGAAGACGAGCGAGACCTCGGCTACGTTCACCGGCCGGCGGCCCGTCGAACCCTGGAAGATCACGTCTTCCATCTTGCCGCCCCGGAGCAGCCGCGGGGACTGCTCCCCGAGTACCCAGCGCACGGCGTCGGAGATGTTCGACTTGCCGCAGCCGTTCGGCCCCACGATCGCCGTCACCCCGACGTCGAACGGCAGCTCGACGCCCCCGGCGAACGACTTGAACCCCGACATCTCGAGCCGCGTCAACCTCATGGCGTCGTCCCCATTCGCGTGACGAGCTTCCCGCGCACCCCGGCGCGCTTCAAGCGCGCCTCGAGCACGCTCGCCTGCTCCGGCGTCTCGAACGCCCCGGCCAAAAGGCGCCCGTCACCATCGCGCGCCGTGGCGGGGATCCCGCGCGAGCGCAGATCATCCACGCTCGCGGCGCCCGTGAGCGCGTAGGAGTACGGGGCCCGCAGCACGTCACCCTGCCCCCGCCGCGCGAGCCCGTGATCCCACAACGTGCCCCGGGCCGAGACGGCCGCGTCGCGCGTCCGAAAGCCGCCGGCGAGCACGCGATACCACACCGTCCCGCCGCCCCGCGGGCCCAGCGTCACCGGCGTCACGAACGGCGTCACGCCGTCCGCACTGAGTCGGCCTGCCAAGACGAGCGCGCGGTCGAGCCGCGCATAGGCGGCGAGTTGCACGGTCCAGGGGAGCGAGTCCCGCTGCCCCGCGGCCTTGCCGGCTGACTCCCCCCGTGACGCGGAGGCCACGGCGAGGGCGGGCGCCGCCGTCGGCGCGCTGGGAGTTCCCGCGGGTGTCGAGCCGCCCGACGCGGCTCGGACAGCGGGGGCGGACGGGGCGGACGAGGCGGAGGGTCCGGGCCGAGTGGCCCCCGCGCCCGCACTCCCACCCTCCGCCACCCGATGCTCCGCGCCGCGGGCGAGCAGGACCCATCCGAGCGCCGTCCCCGCCGCGAGCGTCACGCCGAGCACCACCGGACGCGCCCGGCGCGAGTTCCCGGACAAGCCCGCCCGCGCTCCGGGCGTCCCGGAACGCCCGCGCGCCGATACCTGTCCCGGCGGGGGCACCACTACCCCCGACCACCGCTCCCGCACTACGCCGAGCAACGGAACGCCCCGCTCCGTCGCCGCCGCGATCCCCTGGCCGATCGACGACTCGAGCTCGTAGCCGTCCGCCGACAACACGATCAGGCCGTCCGGCACCGTCGACAGGCGCGCGAGCGCCCCCGCCGACAGATACAGCAGCAGCAACGCGTCCTCCGAGCGGAACCCCCCGTGCAGGCGCCGCCAACGCGGGTTGGTGAACAGATCGCCCGCGTGCGTCGTCACGGTGCCCGCGCCGATGAAAAAGACACCATCCACCTCGCGCGTCGCTTTGGTGAGTGACACGTCGTACTCGAACGCGTCGACGATGCCCTCGGTGGGGTCGAGCCCGACGACCGTGTGCAGCGCCGGGTGCTCGAGCCAGAGGTCCACGAGCGCCACGCGACGCTCGCCACTCTTGGCCGCGGCGCGGGCCACGTCCCACGCCGCTCCCGCCGCCCACGCTAGGTCCCCCGTGGCGGGTACGAGCGACACCAGCCCCTGACCGGCGACGAGCGACGGGATCAGAGCGTCGAGCCGCGAGCGCGGCAGCGCGCGACCGGTCACTGGCTCGGCTGATAGATCCAGAAGGGCCGGCCGAGCTTGCGGCCGATCGCCTCAGCTTGCGCGCGGGTGGGGTAGGGACCGAGGACGACGCGGTAGCCGTCGTCCGGATTCTTGGGCTGCAACACCCGGGCGCCGAGCCCCGCGCGCGCGAGCTGCTGCGCCATCTCCGAAGACCACGCCTCGTTCTGCGACGTCGAGACCTGCACGTAGAGCTGCCCCTCGGAGCCCGCCGTGTCGGCCGCAGCCCCCTGATCGGCCGCGGGGGCCGCGCCCGCATCGGCGTCGGCCAGTGCGCCCCGATAGCTGCCGCGCGGCCGCCACGCGGTCAGCGTCCAGAAATCCCCCGCGCCGCCCTTCACCCGACCCGTCTCGACCAGCGAATCGGGACGATAAGCCACGATGTCGTCCCCGCGGCGCACGAGCAGCGACCCGTCGGGGGCGAGCGCCGGCAGATCGACGCGCCACCCGCTCGGCACCGTCCCGACCAACCGCTTCACCGGAAGATCGACCACCCACGCCGAGTCCCCCGCGTTCGGCTTCGCCAGGAGCCAGCGCCCGAGCGGGTCGAGACGAATCGCTTCGGCCGGCAACGGGAGCGCCACGCCGTCGATCTCCTCGCGCTCGTAGCGATCGATCGCCGCCAGCCCCGGCTCGGTCCGACGGGCGACGTAAATCCGATGCCCCGACGGCGAGAACACGAGCGCCCGCGGATGATCGCTCAGACGGATGAAATCGGCGCCGCGGCGACCGAGCGGGTCCATCAGCAACACCCCGGAGTCGGTCGCCACCGCCACGAGATCGCCCCAGCGCGTGGCGGCGACATCGCTCCCGGTCGGCAGGGGCCGCGTCGCCGGAGGCTGGTCGGCGGCGGCGGTGATCAGCTTCTGGGGGTCGACCGCGAGGAGCCGCTGGTCGGCAGCTCCGAACAGCTCAACCGGCGTCGTGGGCAGGGGCTGCGGCCACGCGACGCGCAGACGCCGCGCGACGGAGAGGACGTGGCGCTTTCCATCCACCGTGAACAGCGTGCCATCGGGCCCGAGCACCGCCTGCTCCACCCCGCTCGCCACCGTATCGACCCGGGCACTCCCGAGATCGAGCGCCAACACGTCGCTCTTCGGGGTCGCCGACGTGTCCCGCTTGACGACGGGCTTCCCGCGGGCGCCCTTCTTGACCGTCGTATCCTTGGTCGGCGTCATCACGAACAGCACCTCGGCCTCGGGGTCGAGGCCGACGACACGCCTGATCCCCGGCAGGCGCCCCCGCAGGGTCGTCGGGACCTCAGTGAGGCCCGGGAGGTGGTAGACCCGGGGGAGCCCCCCCTTCGCCGGGATGCGAATCGCCAAGCCCGAGGGCCGAACGCCACCGAGGACTTCCTTCGTAACTACTGGCTTTGTTTGAGGTTGCGACGATGCGGCGGCGGGCGCTCGGGAGCGGCAACCCGAGAGCACTAGGCTCGCGAGGAGGAGGGATCGACTCGTACGCAAATGGCCTCGCCGGAAAATAGGCAACCGGCGAGGCCAGGACAAGTGTTTTAGCGATGCGGAGTTAGAACGTCGGCCCGAGGCTGATCGTCCAATACGCCGAGTTGTGGGGCCGCGTGAGCGGCTTCGAGATGTCCGCCCGCAGCACCACGAACCCCAGCAGGTTCATACGGATCGAGCCGCCCCAACTCCGCACCGGCGTGCGGTAAATGAGCGGATCCTGGGCGCCGCGGTTCCACACGACGCAGCTGCCGACCGGGGGCTGAGTCCCGGCTGGCCAGCTGCAGGCCGTGCCGTTCCAGGCGAGCCCCATGTCGTAGAACAGGGCACCCTCGATCGGCGGCAGCCCCACGGGCAGGAACCCGAGCACCAAGCTCCGCGTGAGCGGGAAGCGCAGCTCGGCGTTCACCACGGCGAT